>JANPKR010000325.1:0-3879 GCA_031426175.1 Hydrogenophaga sp.
CGGCACCTGCTGGTGGTAGGCGGTGGCATCGCGGCTGGTGAACGCGTTGTCGCGCCCGCCCAGGGCCGCAATGCGGCGCGAGAACTCGCCGGGCTTGAGGTCGGGCGTGCCCTTGAACATCATGTGTTCGAGCACATGGGCCACGCCCGAGGTGCCGTCCACCTCGTCGATGGAGCCCACCCGCACCCACAGCATGTGGGCCACGGTGGGAGCCCGCCGGTCGGGCCGCACGATGAGCGTCATGCCGTTGGAGAGCGTGAAGCTCTGGGCCACCGGGGTGGCAGAAGGCGGGGTTGGAGACTGTGCTGACGACCCGAAGGCCGCGAGAGCCAGTGCGATGGACAGTGCGGCGTGGCGCCGGTTCGGCAGGTTCGGAGTGCGTTTCATAGAATGCAATGGATTCTAGAGATGGACAAATGTTCTCGTTCTTTCGCAAAAAAGCCCCCACCGAGCCCTCACCGGCCACGCCCACCGCCCCGGCGGTGGCCCCACCCGTCGAACAGGCTCCTCCGCCACCCGCCGCTGCACCCGTGCGCCAGGGCTGGCTTGACAAGCTCAAGAACGGGCTGCGAAAGACCGGCTCAAACATCGCCACGGTGTTCACCGGCACGCAAATCGACGATGCCCTGTATGAAGAGCTCGAAGCCGCGCTGCTGATGGCCGACACCGGCGTGAAGGCCACCAACCACCTGCTGGCCGACCTCAAGCGGCGGGTGAAAGAGAGCAAGACCACCGACCCCGCCGCCGTCAAGGGCTTGCTGGCCGATACGATCACCGATCTGCTCCTTCCGCTGCAGAAACCCCTGGTGATCGGCGAGCACAAGCCCACCGTGATCATGGTGGCCGGCGTGAACGGCGCGGGCAAGACCACGTCCATCGGCAAACTCACGCGGCATCTCGCGCAGGGCGGCGCCACCGTGCTGCTGGCCGCGGCCGACACCTTCCGCGCCGCCGCGCGCGAACAGCTCGCGGTGTGGGCCGACCGGAATACGGTGGAAATCATCACGCAGCAGGGCGGCGACCCGGCTGCGGTGAGCTTCGACGCGGTGACAGCCGGGCGCGCGCGCGGGCGCGACGTGGTGCTGGTGGACACCGCCGGGCGCCTGCCCACCCAGCTGCACCTGATGGAAGAGCTGCGCAAGATCAAGCGGGTGGTTCAGAAGGCCGACCCGACCTCCCCTCATGAGGTGCTGCTGGTCATTGACGGCAACACCGGCCAGAATGCCCTGGCTCAGGTGAAGGCCTTCGACGAAACCCTGGGCCTCACCGGTCTCATCATCACCAAGCTCGACGGCACGGCCAAGGGCGGTGTGATCTGCGCCATCGCACGCGAGAAGCCGGTGCCGATCTATTTCATCGGCGTGGGTGAAAAGCTGGAAGACCTGGAAACCTTCACCGCGCGCGAGTTCGCGCAGGCACTTCTGTCGTGAGCGCTCAGTTCTCGTTGTCGGAGTAGTTGCGCCACTGCCCCATGGCATTGCGCATGGTGAGCAACTGGCGCTCGAAGCGCGGACAGGCCTGGCACATGGCCATGTGCAGTCGAAGTGCCATCCGATCAAACAACGGCAAGGCGCGGTCTTCGCGAGCAATCAGAAGTGCGGAGACTTCCCTGCAGGTGCGGCGCAGCGGATAGACGGGCTTCATTTCGTTGACGGTCGTGCAAACCAGTTGAGTTCAAGACATTCGCGCAACCGCAACCGGGCCCGGTGCAGTTGAACGTAGAGGTTCGTCGGCGTCAGCGAGAGTTCCTTACAGATCTCCTCGCTGGAGAGTTCCAGCCATTCGCGCATGAGGAACAGGCGCCCCTGCACCGGCGGCAGTTTGTCGGTGCAGGCTTCGAGCACATCGAAGAACTGGCGGCTGCTCATGTCCTGCTCCGGATTGCCCCACTCGGCGGGCTTTTCGGCAAAGTGTCCATCGGTCTTGAAAGCCATGTGCTCCAACGGGTCTGAACCCTCGTCCTCGTCGCCGCTGGAGAGGCACACCTCGCGGCTGTTCTGCCGCATCGCATCGATGATCTTGTGCTTGAGGATGCCCACCAGCCAGGTCTTGAGTTGGGAACGCTGCTCGAACGCCTGCGGTCGTGCAATGGCGGCCAGCATGGTTTCCGAGACGGCGTCTTCGGCCCACGTGTCGTTGCGCAACTGCAAGCGTGCGAATTTGAGCAAATACACACGCAAATCCGCCACTTGGTGCTCGAACGACGGGTTGTTGGGCTGCGACATGGGGGCTGAGTGTAATGAAACAGGTGGAATGGCGACGAAGGGACACCCAGGAGGTTCCCATGTCACTGTTACCCATTCGTTTCAACACAACATTCACCCGTTGGATGACAGCGCTGGCGCTGGCCACGGCATTCAGCACGCCGGTGGTGATGGCACAAACCACCCCACCGACCACGGCCGACGCACAACCCTTGCTGCGTGGCAACACCCTTGACGGCAAGGTCTTCGATCTGCGGTCGCTGCGCGGCAAGGTGGTGATGGTGGTTTTCTGGTCGACCGACTGCGCGGTTTGCCGCGACAAGATGCCCGAGCTGCGCGCCAACGTGAAGGGCTGGATGGGACAGCCTTTCGAACTCATCAGCGTGAGCACCGACCGCCAGCGCAGCAATGCGGTCGCCTACACCCAGCTGGTCAATGCCACTGTGCCCGTGCGCCAGCGCTTCACCACGCTGTGGAACGGCGAGCCGCAGTACCGCGACTCCTTCGGACCGACCGGTCAGCTGCCCGCAGCTTTCCTGCTCGACAAGACCGGGCACCTCGTGGAGCAGTACCACGGGCGCATTCCGCCCGAGGCATGGGATCGGATCGCCGACCTGCTGTGAGAAGTTTTTTTCACAAAAATCGGAAGCTGCGTAAGAAAGCCGACCACCGCCAGACCAATCCCCAACCTGCAGGTGATGCCCACGCAAAAGCACTGCACATCAGCAGGTTGTCCTTCAACCCCGTCCTCGTTTTCAGGAGCTTCCCATGAACCAACGCACCATGATCGCCGCCGCCGCCACCTCGCTGATGTCGCTGGCCCTCCTCTCGTCTCCCGCCTTCGCGCAAACCGCCGCCAAGGAAAAGTGCTTCGGCATTGCCAAGGCTGGCCAGAACGACTGCGCCAGCGTGAACGGCGCGCACTCCTGCGCGGGTCAGGCCAAAGTCGACAACGACAAGGGCGAATGGAAATACGTGGCCACCGGCACCTGCAAGCAGATGGGCGGCCTCAGCCTCGACCAGGTCAAGATGGACAAGATGGACAAGAAGTCCTGATCACCGGCTTCATTTCAAGGCATCCGCCATGACCGCCGCCGACCCCGTGCCACCGACCCACAAGGTCGCGGCTGTGGGCATCGGCTGGCGGCACCCCCATCACGCCGCGCTGCTGCAAGAGCAGCCGACCCTGGACTTCATCGAAGTTCATTCCGAAAACTTCTTTGCACCTGGCGGCGCCGCGCGTGCGGTGCTCCGCCAGGGACGCGAGCACTATGCCGTCAGCCTGCACGGTGTGGGCCTGTCCCTGGGCTCGGCCACCGGTATTGACGAGGAACACCTCGAGCAGCTCGCGGCTCTGGTGGCCGACATCGATCCGGTGCGCGTGAGCGACCACGCCAGCTTTGCCCGTGGCCCGCTGTCTCAGCAGCCAGGGCAATCCGTGCACGCGTCGGATCTGTTGCCCACGCCGTTCACCCGGACTGCGCTGGACGCCATGTGCGCCAACGTGCAGCGGGTGCAAGAGCGCCTGCGCCGACCGATCGTGGTGGAAAACCTCTCTGCCTATGTGCGCTGGCAGGCCAACGAACTCAACGAGACGGGATTCCTCAATTCGCTCGCACAACGCACCGGGTGCGGACTGCTGGTGGACGTGAACAACATCTACGTCAACGCGCTC
>JANPKR010000326.1:0-2426 GCA_031426175.1 Hydrogenophaga sp.
GCGTCAACCTCGCCGCGCGGCCATTCGGTGGATGCGTGCGCGTCAGCGGTTGCTGCGCACGCGCCGGATCTCGTCGAGGATCAGCGAAACCGCGCCCACGGTGATGGCTGCGTCGGCGATGTTGAAGGCGGGGAAGTGCCCACCCGGAAACAGGCCGCCGAGAAAGCCCCAGTGAAAGTCGAGCCAGTCCACCACGTAGCCGTAGAGCACGCGGTCGATCACGTTGCCGATGGCGCCGCCCAGAATGCACGCGAGTGCAAACGCGAACAGCTTCTGCCCCGGGTGTGCGCGCAGCATCCACACGATGAACACGGAGGCCGCCACGCCCACGCCGGTGAAGAACCAACGTTGCCAGCCCCCGGCATCGGCGAGGAACGAGAACGCCGCGCCCGTGTTGTGCACACGCACGATGTTGAAGAAGCTGGTGATGAAGGTGCTGTCGCCCAACTGGTAGTTGGCCAGGATCAGCAGCTTGGTGACCTGGTCGGCCGCCACGAGCAGGGCGGCCAGACCGAGCCAGGGCCAGATGCCACGCGTTGAGATGTTGCTCATCAGGCCACCAAGCGGGCTTCACCCGCGCCGAACAGGTTGCTCGTGCAGCGCCCGCACAGCGTGGGGTGCGCCGCGTCTGCGCCCACGTCGTCGCGGTAGTGCCAACAGCGCTCGCACTTGGCGGCGACCGCCGGGATCACCTCCACCTTCGCATCGCCTTCGAGCAAGGCCACCTGCGAGACGATGAAGACGAACTTGAGGTCGTCGCCGAGCGAAGCGAGCACCGCATGGTCATCGGCCGGCACGGTGAGCGTCACCGTGGCCTGCAGCGACGAACCCACACCACCGGCTGTGCGGACCGTCTCGATCTCCTTGTTCACGGTCTCGCGCATGGCCCTGATGCGCGACCACTTGGCCAGCAGCGCTTCGTCTACCGCAGGCAGCTTCGCAAAGGTTTCGAAAAAGATCGAACCCTGGTTCTGCGCACCGGCCAGCACCGGCCAGGCTTCTTCGGCCGTGAAGCTGAGGAAAGGCGCCATCCAGCGCAGCATGGCGTGGGTGATCTGGTGCAACGCGGTCTGGGCGCTGCGCCGCGCGAGGCTGCCCGGGGCGGTGGTGTAGAGCCGGTCTTTCAGCACGTCGAGGTAGAAGGCGCCGAGGTCTTCCGAGCAGTACACCTGCAGCTTGGCCACCACCGGATGGAACTCGTACACCGCGTAGTGCGCCAGCACCTCGGCCTGGAACTGCGCTGCGCGCGCCAGGGCGAATCGGTCGATCTCCAGCATCTGGTCCAGCGGCACGGCGTCGGTGGCCGGGTTGAAGTCGCTCACGTTGGCCAGCAGGAAGCGCAGCGTGTTGCGAATGCGGCGGTAGGCGTCGACCACGCGGGCCAGGATCTTGTCGTCGATGTTGAGGTCGCCCGAGTAGTCGGTGCTGGCCACCCACAGCCGAACGATCTCTGCGCCGAGCTTGCTGGTCACACTTTGCGGCTCCACCGTGTTGCCCAGGCTCTTGCTCATCTTGCGGCCCTGACCGTCGGTGGCAAAGCCGTGGGTCAGCAGGCCTTTGTAGGGCGCGCGGTCAAACAGCGCGCAGCCCAGAAGCAGCGAGCTGTGGAACCAGCCGCGGTGCTGGTCGTGGCCTTCGAGGTACAGGTCGGCTTCGGGGCCTTCCGTGTGGAACGCGCCGTTGGGGTAGGCGTTGGCGTGGCTGCCGCGCAGCACGTGCCAGAAGGTGGAGCCGGAGTCGAACCAGACCTCGAGGATGTCGGTGCTCTTGGTGTAGTGCGGAGCGTCGGTGGCGCCCAGAATTTCCTGTGCGGTGACGCGGCTCCAGGCCTCGATACCGCCCTGCTGGACGATGTCGGCCGCCTGGTCAAGGATCTCCATGGTGCGCGGGTGCAGCTCGCCGCTGTCCTTGTGCAGGAAGAACGGCACGGGCACGCCCCAGCTGCGCTGGCGGCTGATGCACCAGTCGGGCCGGTTGGCGATCATGTCGCGCAGACGGGTGCGGCCGTTCTCCGGATAAAAGCGGGTGGCGTCGATGGCATCGAGCGCGAGCTGGCGCAGCGTCTTGGGCGCCTTGTCTTTCGTGAACACGCCCTCGCCCTCGTCCATGCGCACGAACCACTGCGCCGCAGCGCGGTAGATCACCGGCGTCTTGTGGCGCCAGCAGTGCGGGTAGCTGTGGGTGATGGTCTGGGTGGCCATGAGGCGCCCGGCGCTTTTCAGCGCTTCCAGGATCACCGGCACGGCTTTCCAGATGTGCAGGCCACCAAAGAGCGCGAGCTCGGCGGCGTAGGCGCCGTTGCCCTGCACCGGGTTGAGGATGTCGTCAACCGACATGCCGTGTGCCACGCAGGAGTTGAAGTCGTCCACGCCGTAAGCGGGCGAAGAGTGCACGATACCGGTGCCGTCTGCGTCGCTCACGTACTC
>JANPKR010000327.1:0-3364 GCA_031426175.1 Hydrogenophaga sp.
CGCACCAGCAGCGGCACTTTTTTCGCGCGCGGGCAAACGCCCGAGGTCGCGCGCATTGAAGCGCGCATTGCCCGTCTGCTGAACTGGCCGGTGGAGAACGGCGAAGGTCTTCAGGTGCTGCACTACCGACCGGGCGCCGAGTACAAGCCGCACTACGACTACTTCGACCCCGACGAACCTGGCACGCCCACCATCCTCAAGCGCGGCGGGCAGCGCCTGGCCACGCTGGTGATGTACCTGAGCGAGCCCGCGCGCGGCGGTGGCACCACCTTCCCCGACGCCGGGCTGGAGGTGGCGCCTGTTCGCGGCAACGCGGTGTTCTTCAACTACGACCGCCCACACCCGACCACCCGCACGCTGCATGGCGGTGCGCCCGTGATCGAGGGTGACAAGTGGGTCGCCACCAAATGGCTGCGCGAACGCGAGTTCGTGTGAGCCGCCCCACATGAACATCACCCACAACGGCCTGCGCATCGAGTACGAGAGTGACGGCGAAGAAAACGCCCCCGCCGTGCTGCTCACCATGGGTCTGGGCATGCAGCTCACCGCCTGGCCCACCTCGCTGGTGCAGGCCATCGTGCGGGCTGGTTACCGCGTGATCCGTTTCGACAACCGCGACATCGGCCTGTCCAGCCAGCTGGACCACCTGGGCGTGCCCAACATCGGCTGGCAGCTCGTGCGATCCCGCCTGGGCCTGCCCATCCGCTCGCCCTACAGCCTGCAAGACATGGCGCTGGACACCATCGGCCTGCTCGATGCGCTGGGTGTGCAGCGCGCGCACTTGGTTGGCGTGTCCATGGGCGGCATGATTTCGCAGCGCGTGGCCGCCAGCGTTCCGCAGCGTGTGCTCAGCCTCACCAGCGTGATGAGCTCCAGCGGCGCGCCCGGTCTGCCGGGTCCGCGCCCGCATGTGACCCGCGCCCTGCTCAAGCGCCCGCGCAGCCCGCGCCCCGAGCACGTGGCTGCCCATGCCCTCAACATGTTTCGCCTGATCGGCAGCCCGGCTTTCCCGCAGGACATGCCCACCTTCGAGCAACGCGTGCTGGCCGATGCGGTCCGCAGCCACAACCCCGCCGGAGTGGCGCGGCAGTTGCTCGCGGTGGCCTCCGACACCCAGCGCCACACCGTGTTGCAGCGCATTGCATGCCCCACGCTGGTGGTGCACGGCACGGCCGATCCGCTGGTGCCCCTGGCTTGTGGCCAGGACACCGCCGCGCGCATTGCCGGTGCGCGGTTCGAGTCCATCGACGGCATGGGCCACGACTGGCCGCCCGGTGTGGCCGCCCTGCTGGCCAGCCACATCGTTCCGCACCTCCAGACTGCACAGACCTCGCCATGACCCAGAACACCCCCGAACAATCGCAACTCGGCCAGGCCTCGGCCTACGTGGACCAATACGACGCTGGCCTGCTGTTTCCCCTGCCCCGCGAGACCAAACGCCGCGAGATCGGCATCACCGGCAGCGTGCCGTTTCTGGGTGCCGACCTGTGGACTGCGTTTGAACTCAGCTGGCTCAACCCACGCGGCAAGCCGCAGGTGGCCCTGGCCCACATCACCGTGCCCTGCGAGAGCACGCACATCGTGGAGAGCAAGTCGTTCAAGCTCTACCTCAACAGTTTCAACAACACCGCGTTCGACAGCGCCGACGCGGTGCGCGACCGCATCCGGGCGGATGTGAGTGCTGCGATCTGGCACGGCGGCACGCTGCAGTCCAGCGTGGGCGTGAAGCTGTTGCTGCCCGAGCAGCTGGAGCGCGAGAAGGTGCTGGAACTGGCCGGCCTGTCGATCGACCGACTCGATGTGGAGTGCACGCGTTACCAGCCCGCGCCCGATCTGCTCACCGCCGCGTTCGACGAAAAGCCGGTGGATGAAATCCTGGTGAGCCACCTGCTCAAGAGCAACTGTCTCGTGACCGGCCAGCCCGACTGGGGCAGTGTGCAGATCGCCTACAGCGGTCCGCAGATCGACCAGGCCGGACTGCTGCAGTACATCGTGAGTTTTCGCAACCACAACGAATTCCACGAGCAGTGCGTGGAGCGCATCTACATGGATGTGATGGCGCGCTGCAAGCCCACCAAGCTGGCGGTGTACGCGCGCTACACGCGCCGCGGCGGGCTGGACATCAACCCGTGGCGCACCAGCCACCCCCAATCGCCGCCAGCCAACGTGCGCACAGCGCGGCAGTGACCGCCGTGCTCTCCGGGTTCAGAGCATCTTCTGGATCAGCGCGCCCTTGAACAGCACCGGCCCGGTTGGGCCGCGTTCGCTCGGGACACCGCCTTTGGGTTCCAGGCTGATGGCCAGGGTGGGTACTTCGCGCACGTCTCCCACGCCGGCCGCAAGTTGCAGCAGGCGCTCCTGACTCAACACGCCCAGCGAGCGAGGCCCACCCGAGGGCGGCAGGGCCCAGAGCTGCAGCGACTTGTCGCTGGCTTCCTGGAAGCCGCCCACGCGCTGCAGCGTGAGCTTGCCGTTCTTGGGGTCGAAGGTCACCAGCATGGAGGCGCTGGCCTGGTCGTCGTTGAGCACGGCCACGTATTCGATTTGTGGTGTGGCCGAGAGCCTGGCCTGCAGTTCGTTGATCTGGGCGCCGAGGTTGTCGCGCAGGCCCACGGCGGTGACCAGGGCGAACACCGTGGCCAGTGCGCCGGCGGCGGTGGCGCCGCGCCACAGCGCCAGGCTGCGCAGCCAGCCGGTGGGCGCTGGCTTGGCGGGCTCTGCGCGGGCAGCGGCCATGGCCTGTTTCTGGCTTTCGCCCAGCACCAGGTTTTCAATGCGTGTCCACACGGCGGGCGCGGGTTGCTGCGGCGTTTGCAGTTCGTTCATGCTGGCCACGCGGCTTTGCCACACCAGAGCGGCGGCGCGCACCGGGGCTTGTTCACGGGCCATGGCTTCAAAGCGCCGGCGTGCGCCACCGCGCAAGGTGCCCAGCGCGTGGGCCGCGGCGAGGCGGTCGAGCAGTTCGGGGTGTTGGATCAGATTCATGGCGGTGTCTTCACGCAAAGCGCGACATGCAGGTGCGCAACTGGTCCAGCCCACGGCGGATCCAGGTTTTCACGGTGCCCAACGGCAGGCTGAGCTGCTCGGCGAGCTCGCTGTGGCTGAGGTCGCGCAGGTAGGCAAGGCTCACCACCTCGCGCTGGCGGTTCTCCAGCTTTGCCAGGCACTGGTGCAGCGCCCAGGCCTGCTGGCTGGCCAGGGTGGTGTCCATGGGGTTGGGGGAATTGCCTTCCATGGTGTCGGACATTGCGTCGTCGATCTCGTCGGTGAGGTGAACCCGCTCGGCTGTGCGACGGCGCAGGTAATCCAGCGAGCGGCTGCGCACGATCAGGCCCAGCCACGCCATGGGTGGGCTGAGCGAGGC
>JANPKR010000328.1:0-5706 GCA_031426175.1 Hydrogenophaga sp.
CTGGCAGCTGGGCGAAGTCGTGCACATCTTCTGCGCACTCGGTGCCACGCAGATCACCGAGATCGACGCGCTGGCCCACGCCGGTGTGGCAGCGGCCGACGGTGGACGGCTCACCGCGCCCATGCCCGGCAAGGTGCTGTCTTTCGCGGTGAAGGCGGGCGACGTGATCAAGAAGGGCCAGGCGCTGGCGGTGATGGAAGCCATGAAGATGGAGCACACCATTGCCGCCCCCGCCGACGGCACCGTGGCCGAGCTGCTGTATGCGCCCGGTGACCAGGTGAACGAAGGCGCGGAGCTGCTCAAGATCACCGCCGCGTGACGATGTGATGGGGGCGACAGCGCGCGCACCCCGCTTCTTTTAAGCTCGCTGCATGAACATCACCATCTGCGTTGCCCAGACCAAAGCCGCCCCCTGGGAAGAGGGCTTTCGTGCCCTCTTGCCCGACGCTCACGTGAGCACCTGGAAAGCCGGCGACCCTCAGGCCGACTACGCCATTGTGTGGTCTCCGCCGCAGGCCTTTCTGGACGAACAAGCCGGCCTCAAGGCCATGTTCAACATCGGTGCCGGCGTTGACGCGATCATGAAATTGCGCCTGCCGCCGCAGACCCAGGTGGTGCGGCTGGACGATGCCGGCATGTCGGTGCAGATGGCCGAGTACGTGTGCCATGCGGTTATCCGCCATTTCCGCGAGTTCGACGGCTATGAGGCCGACATCGCCGCGGGGCAATGGTCGTACCGCAAGCCGCGCAGCCGGGCCGAGTGGCCCGTGGGCGTGATGGGTCTGGGCGTGCTCGGCGAGCGCGTGGCGAAGGCCCTGAGCATGTTCGAGTTCCCGGTGCATGGCTGGAGCCGCAGCCCCAAACAGATCGACGGCATCACCTGCCACTCGGGCACCGAGGGCTTCAACGCATTCCTCGCCGCCAGCAAGGTGCTGGTCAACCTGCTGCCGCTCACGCCCGACACACAGGACATCCTCAACCGCACCAACCTGGCGCGCCTGCAGCCCGGCGGTTATGTGATCAACGTCGCGCGCGGCGCGCACCTGGTCGAAGACGACCTGCTGGCCATGCTCGACAGCGGGCATCTGGCTGGCGCCACACTCGATGTGTTCCGCACCGAGCCGCTGCCGGCCGAACACCCCTTCTGGCAACACCCCAAGATCACCGTCACCCCGCACACCTCGGCCCGCACCCTGCGCGACGAAAGCATCGCGCAGATCGCCGGCAAGATCGTGGCGCTGTCGCGCGGCGAGCCGATCGCGGGCGTGGTGCACCGCGACCGTGGCTATTGAATCGAGAACCTCATGAACATTCCCTCCCGCGTCCGCATCATCGACGTCGGTCCGCGCGACGGCCTGCAGAACGAAAAACAGCCGGTGCCCGCCGCCACCAAGATCGAGCTGGTGCACCGCCTGCAGGCCGCTGGCCTCAACGAGATCGAGGTCACCAGCTACGTGAGCCCCAAGTGGGTGCCGCAGATGGCGGACAACCACGAGGTCATGGCCGGCCTGTCGCGCCGGAGCGGCGTGCGCTATTCGGTGCTCACGCCCAACCTCAAAGGCTTTGAAGCGGCGTTGCAGGACCAGCCCGACGAGATCGTGGTGTTCGGCGCGGCCAGCGAGGCCTTCAGCCAGAAGAACATCAATTGCTCGATCGCCGAGAGCATCGAACGCTTTGCCCCCGTGGTGGAGGCCGCGCGCGCGGCCGGCATGGCGGTGCGCGGTGCCATGAGCTGCACGGTGGGTTGCCCGTACGAGGGTGACATCGCGCCCGGACGCGTGGCTTACCTCGCCGGGCTCATGAAGGGCATCGGTGTGCAGCGCGTGGATGTGGCCGACACCATCGGCGTGGGCACACCGCGCAAGGTGCAGGCTGCACTGGATGCCACCTCGCAGCACTACGGCATCGACGACATCTCGGGCCACTTTCACGACACCTACGGCCAGGCCTTGTCCAACACGCTGGCCGCGCTGGAGCTGGGCGTCTGGAATTTCCAGTCGTCCGTGGCCGGCCTGGGCGGCTGCCCGTACGCCAAGGGCGCCACCGGCAACGTGGCCACGGAAGACGTGGTCTACCTGCTGCACGGCATGGGGATAGCGACCGGTATCGACCTCGACGCACTGGTGGACGCGGGCGCGTACATCAGCGAACAACTCGGCCGGCCCAGCGGCTCGCGCGTGGCGCGTGCCCTGCTGGCCAAACGGGCCGGCTGAAGGGCTGACGAACATGGAACTGCAGGTCTGGCTGGCGTATTTCCTGGCTTCGTGGGCCATTGCCCTGTCGCCCGGTTCGGGGGCGGTGTTGTCGATGACGCACGGCCTGGCCTACGGCGTGCAGAAAACCAGCACCACCATCGCGGGCCTGCAGCTGGGTCTCGCGGTGATTTTGCTGGTGGCCGGGGTGGGCGTGGGCGCGCTGCTGCTGGCGTCGGCCACAGCTTTCACCGTGGTCAAGTTCGTTGGGGCGGGCTACCTGATCTGGCTGGGGTGGAAGCAGTGGCGCTCGCCGGTGGGCCATCCGCCGCAGGCCGGTGAATCGCTTCCCGCGAGGGCAGATGTGCCGTCCCCGCGCGAGCGTTTCGTCACCGGCTTCTTCACCAACGTCACCAACCCCAAAGGCATCGTGTTCATGGTGGCGGTGCTGCCCCAATTCATCGACCCGCAGCGCGTGCTGTGGTTGCAGTTGCTGGTGTTGCTGGTGACCACCATCGCGGTCGATCTGGTGGTCATGCACGGCTACGCGTTTCTGGCATCGCGCGCCCAGCGCTGGCTGGCCACCGCGAAAGCGCGGCGCGCGCAGAACCGTGTGTTCGGCGGCGTGCTCATGGCCATGGGGGCGAGCTTGTTGCTGGTGAAGCGCGCGGCTTGAAAGGGTCAGTCGCAGCGCCGGGCACACGGTCGCAGCAGAGTCGATACGATCAAATCTCATGAACGAGATCTCATCCACCTCCTCCGCCGCCGTTCAACGCGTGACCGATCACCTTCGGTCTTTGAACCACCCGCACCCGCCCCGCATGCTGGAGGACGCTGCGCGAACCGCGCAGCAGGCCGCCGACGCACTGGGTGTGGCCCTGGGTCAGATCGCCAAGAGCATCGTGTTTCGCCGCAAGAGCGACGATGTCGCGGTGCTGGTGGTCACCTCGGGCGACCTGCGCGTGGACGAAATCAAGGTGCAGGCCATCGTGTGCGCCGACGGCGGCAAGCTCGGCCGGGCCGACGCCGATTTCGTGAAAAAGACCACCGGCTTTTCCATCGGCGGTGTTTCGCCAATCGCGCACGCCACGCCGGTGGTCACGCTGATCGATGCGCAACTGTTCCGTTTCGACACCGTGTGGGCTGCCGCTGGGCATCCGCACGCTGTGTTCCCTCTCGCACCCCAACAACTCCAGACCCTGACCGGTGCGCCCGTGCACGATGTCACTGTGGTCTGACAACTTTGCCCAACATGTCCCTGCCCATCCGCCCGCCCGTCACGCTCAAAGCCGCACGTGCCAAAGCGGGCGCCGTCCCCGGCGTGCCGTCGCCCTGCATCTCGGTCTGCGAGATGGATGAAGTCCGTTTTGCCTGCAAGGGCTGCTTTCGCACCATTCCCGAAATCTCGCAGTGGAGCCGCATGGCCGATGCCGAGAAGCTGGCGGTGTGGCAGCTGATCGAGGCCCGGCAAACGGGCCTGGCCACGGGCGCGTGACCCAGCCATCCGTTCGTGCTGAGCCTGTCGACGCCCTCACCCGCACTTGCCCATGACCACCACCGAACTGCGCGACATCAGCTTCTACTACGACCCGATCTCGCCCTACGCGTATCTGGCCTTCGAGCGTCTGCCGCAAGCGCTCATGGGCCACAGCGTGGTGGTGCACTACAAGCCGGTGCTGTTCGCTGCAATGCTCAAGGCCCACGGCCAGCTCGGCCCGGCCGAGATCGCCACCAAGCGCGAGTGGACCTACCGCCAGGTGTCCTGGCTGGCACACCACCATGGCGCTCGGCTGGAGTTGCCGGCAGCCCACCCGTTCAACCCGCTGGCCCTGTTGCGCCTGGGACTGGCCTGCGCCACCGACGACGCGCCGGGCGACACCAACCGGTGGGTCACCGAGCAGCTGTTCCACCACGTGTGGCACGGCGGACTGGATGCCACCGACCCGGCGCGCGTGGCCGAGCTGCAAGCCCGTTTGCAGGACCACATGGCCCAGCGCGGCAAGCCGTGGCAGGCGCCTGACGGTGACGTGGTGAAACAGCGCCTGCGCGCCAACACCGATGAGGCGATCGCGCTCGGCCTGTTCGGCGTGCCGGCCGTGGTGGTCGACGCCCGCGTGTTCTGGGGCTTTGACGCACTGCCCATGCTGCGCGCCTACCTGGACGGCGATGCCTGGTTCGACACCCAGTGGGAGGCCACCATTGACCGCCCGGTGGGCGTGAAGCGGTCTCAGGCTTGAAGGGCCTGGGCCACGGTGGTCACCTGTCCTGTGCTGGCGGCGTCATAGCCCTTCAGCGCCGCCACGCGCGAGCGGAACGCCGGTGATCGCATCACAGTGAGCACCGGGCGCAGCTCCGCGCGCTCCATTGCGTCGGGTGGCAGGGCGAAGAAGTAGCGTTCCTTGAGCAGAGGAATGAAATGCAGGCCGAAGCGGTGCGCGGCGGTTTGCACGCCCAACCCCAGGTCGGCCATGCCGCTGGCCACATAAGCGGCCACACCGGCGTGGGTGAGCTCGGTGTTTTCGAAGCCGGCCACGCTGCGGGGCTCCATGCCGTGGCGCTGCAGCAGCAGGTCGGTCAGCACACGCGTGCCCGAGCCCTCCGGGCGGTTGACGAAGCGCAGATCCCGCCGGGTCAGGTCGTCCAGACCCTGGACGCCTTTGGGGTTGCCGGGTGCACAGAACAGGCCCTGGGTGCGCACCGCCAGGTGCACCAGCAGGTGCTGGTCGGGCTTGAGCCAGGGCAGATAACGCTCGGCCGCGGCGGCTTGAAATTCGCCCAGCGGCACGTGAAAACCCGCCAGCTCGCAGTCGCCTTGCGCGAGCGCAGCCACGGCTTCCAGGCTGTTGCGGTAGCGCAGCTCCACCGGTATCTCGCGTGCGGCCAACTGCTCGCGCAACGCGGCCACGGCAAACCCGTGGCTGGCGTGCAGGCGCGGCACCGCGCGCTGACGGCGTTGCACGCGCCCGAGTTCACCTTCGAGTTCCGAGGCGAGAGATTCGAGCAGCGGCTGCAGGCGCGCACCGATGCGCGCGTCGGCCCAGATGAGTTTGTCGCCCAGCTCGGTCAGCGCCGAGCCGCGTCCCCGCCCGCGCACCAGCAGCGGCTGGCCAAACAGCGCTTCGGCCTGCTGCAGCAGACCCCAGGCATGGCGGTACGACAGGCCCAGTTCGCGGCCCGCCTGCGAAATGCTGCCCGAGGCCTGCACCGCCGCGAGCAGCTGCAGCAAGGTGTTGGCGTCCAGCGCGGAACCGTCGCCCTGGCTGATGTGCCATCGGGGTTGCAGGGTGATGCGCAGCATGGCGGAGGATCCGGGTTTATGCAAAGTAGAACATATTAAAACGCGGTGTCGGTGCTAGGCTGCGCCGATGACCACCGTGATCCCCATCCGACCCGTGGAGACCGTGCGACGCGGCGCACCGCGCCACACCCCCAAGGGCCGCCAGACCTCGCTGCAGGCGCGCGAGCGCGTGGCGGTTTTGTGCGCCGGGCTGGCGCCGCGCGCCGACCTGTTGAT
>JANPKR010000329.1:0-2946 GCA_031426175.1 Hydrogenophaga sp.
ATAGATCATCACGTTGCGGCAGAACACCACGTCGAAGGGTTCGCGAAACGGCAGGTCGTGGATCAGGTTGACGGTCTGGAAAGTCAGGTTCTTCTGCAGCTCGGGCTTCACGCGCATGAAGCCTTCGTTGCTGCCCTTGCCGCGCATGAAGAAGCGCTGCATGCGCTCGGGGCTCAGGCCCTTGGTGCCGTCGGCCTTGTAAACACCGCGCTGCGCGGTGGCCAGCACCTTGGTGTCGATGTCGCTGTTGACGATCTCGAACGAACCGCTGGCACCCAGGCCCTCAACGGCGGTCATGGCGATCGAATACGGCTCTTCGCCGGTGGAGGCGGCCGAGCACCAGATGCGCCAGTTCTGCGAACGCTTGGCGGCAAACATCTGCGCCAGGATCTCGAAGTGGTGTTGCTCACGGAAGAACGCGGTGAGGTTGGTGGTCAGCGCGTTGATGAACTCCTGCCACTCGGCGCCGTCGTGGTGTTCAAGCCAGTCCAGGTAGGTTTTGAAGCTGTCGTGACCGGTTTCGCGCAGGCGGCGCGAGACGCGGCTGTAAACCATGGCGTGTTTGCCGTCGTGCAGGCTGATGCCGGCCTTCTTGTAGATCAGCGCCTTGATGCGCGAAAAGTCGGCATCGGACCAGACGAACTCACGGCCCTCGGCCAGCGGGCCGTCTTCTGCCGCTGCCGTTCTCGGCGGAGGCACTGGACGCGCGATGCGTTGAGGGGAGGGTGTCTGCTGCAACATCGGGTGTCCTGACCGGTTGGGAACTGGGGCGCGCCAGGCGCGCGGGGTGTTCGTCGAAGAAGCTCAGTGGCGCGAGCGGCGCACCAGGCTGGAGGTGTCCAGGATCAGCGAGACTTTGCCGTCGCCCAGGATGGTGGCGCCCGAGACGTTGGGCACGCGTCGGTAGTTGGATTCCAGGTTCTTGATGACCACCTGTTGCTGGCCGAGCAGCTCGTCGACCATGAGCGCCACGCGCTGGCCGTCGGCTTCCACCACGACCATGATCGGACTGGCGCCGCTGTGTTCGAAGCGAGGTACCTGGAACACGCGCTCCAGCTCGATCACCGGCATGTACTCGTCGCGCACCTTGACCACCTGCGCGCCTTGCGCCAGCGTGTTGATGTCGGCCGGCTTGATCTGGAACGATTCGATCACGCTGGACAGCGGCAGGATGTACACCTCGTCGCTCACCCGCACCGACATGCCGTCCATGATGGCCAGGGTGAGCGGCAGGCGCACCGAGACGCGCATGCCGTAGCCTTCGGCCGAATCGATTTCCACCGTGCCGTTGAGCGCGGCAATGTTCTTTTTCACCACGTCCATGCCCACGCCGCGGCCCGACACGTCGGTCACTTCTTCGGCGGTGGAGAAACCGGGTGCGAAGATCAGGTTCCAGACCTCGGTGTCGGTGAGCGAGTCGGGCGCGTCGATGCCTTTTTCACGCGCCTTGGTCAGCAACTTCTCGCGCGAGAGGCCTTTGCCGTCGTCGCGCACTTCGATGAGGATGGAGCCGCCTTCGTGGGTGGCCGACAGCGTGATGGTGCCGTGCTCGGGCTTGCCCTTGAGGCGGCGGTCTTCCGGCATTTCAATGCCGTGGTCGCAGCTGTTGCGGATCAGGTGGGTCAGCGGGTCGGTGATCTTTTCCACCAGGCCCTTGTCGAGTTCGGTGGCTTCACCGTGCGTGACCAGCTCGACCTTTTTGCCGAGTTTGGTGGCCAGGTCGCGCAGCATGCGCGGGAAGCGGTTGAACACCACCGACATCGGGATCATGCGGATCGACATCACCGCTTCCTGCAGGTCGCGGGTGTTGCGGTCGAGGTCGGCGAGTCCCGCCAGCAGCGGCTGGTTGGCGCTGTTGTCGAGCTCGCGGCTTTTCTGCGCCAGCATCGCCTGGGTGATGACGAGCTCGCCCACCAGGTTGATCAGCTGGTCGACCTTGCTCACCGAGACGCGCAGCGTGCTCGACTCCATGGCAGCAGGTGCTGCGGCGCGGGCTTCAGCCTTGGGCGCAGCGGTGGCTTTGGTGGTGTGCTCGGGTGCGTTGACCACCGCCTGGGCGGTGGACACAGCGTGGCTGGGCACGCCAGGCGCGCCTTCAAAGAAGCCGAAGTCCTGGCTGGCGGACTGCACCGGCGCGGTTGGTGCGGGCGCGTCGTCGGCGGCCGCGGCCAGATCGACGATGCGGATCTCTTCCTTGCTCACATGGAAGGTGAAGAGGTCCATCAGGTCGGCGTCGGACGATGTGGTGGTGGCGCGGTAGACGCGCTTGTTGGCCTGGTCGCAAGGCAGGGGCTCGATGGTTCCCAGGCCGGGGATGTCGCGGAAGAGTTCGGCCACGCCGTCGGCCTGTGCCACGTTGTCCAGCGGACCGATGTGGATTTCGAGTTCGCGGGTGGCCTTGGTCGCCGGCTTGTTGATCACGCGGGCCGGGGTGGGGGCTTCCACCACAGGCGCTGCCACCACCGTAACGGGTGCGGCTTCAGCAACGGGTGCTGCGGCCTCCTCGCCGTTGGCCAGCGCGTAGATGCGGGCCACCAGATCGCCGGTGGCGGGTGTCTCAACGCCGCGGCCCTGGTGGTGGGCGAGCTGCAGGCGCAGCGCGTCGCTGGATTCGAGCAGCACGTCCACCATGGCGGCGGTGGGGTTGAGTTCATGGCGGCGCAGCTTGTCCAGCAGCGATTCCATCTGGTGGGTGAGTTCGGCCACGTCCGCAAAGCCGAAGGTGGCCGCACCGCCCTTGATCGAGTGCGCGCAGCGGAAGATCGCGTTGAGCTCTTCGTCGTCGGCCTTCTCCACGTCCAGTGCGAGCAGCATCTGCTCCATCTGGTCGAGGTTCTCGCCCGCTTCCTCAAAGAAGATTTGATAGAACTGGCTCAGGTCAATGTCGTTGGCCAGGCTTTGACCTTCGTTCATCATTTCACCCATGTGGGGTCTCCTTGGCTGCTG
>JANPKR010000330.1:0-4811 GCA_031426175.1 Hydrogenophaga sp.
CATGGCGGTCTGCGGCGTCACGGCGGTCTGCAGCAGGGTGATGACCAGACCATCAAAAGCACGCACCAGCGCGGTCACGACCTCGTCGAGCTTGCCTTGGCTGCTGGCATCTGTGACCAGCCAACCGTTGTCCAGGTCGATCCAGATCCACACGTTCATCTGGCGCGCAAACGCTTGCGGCAGCAAGGACAGCAAGGCGTCTTCGCGCAAGGCTTTCGTTTCCTTCTTGCCGGGCTTGCGGCCGGTGGTGGCCTCGATGTGGTCTGCCTCTTCCTGTGCCTTCTTTTTCACCACCGAGCCGGGCACGCCCTTGGTCTCGATCTGAAGCTTGAGGATGCGCTGGCCAGCGACCGATTCCACCAACGGGCCGTGGGCCTCGCCACGCGGTTCCACCCAGCCAACCGATTTGTCCTGCGTGGCGCCGCAGGGCTTGAAACGGGCCGCGTCGAGTGCGGCCTCCATGTCTGCCACCGTTGCGCTCCAGCCGGGCGCGATGCGGTAGATCGTCACATTCTTGAACACGGAAATCCTTGTTGATCTTCAAAACGAAAAAGGCCCACCACGGTGCTCGTGGCGGGCCTTGCATCTTAGGGGATGGCGGCGTCACATCCTCGATGGCAACGAGGTAACGATTTGCGGAAACCACCACAGAAGCAGCAGCGCCAGCACCATGATGAAGAAGTAAGGCATGCAGACCTTGGCGATCCAGGTGATCTCGCGTTTGGTCATGCCTTGCAGCACAAACAGGTTGAAGCCCACTGGCGGCGTGATCTGCGCCATCTCCACCACGATCACGATGAAGATGCCGAACCAGATCAGGTCAATGCCCGCCGCGGTGACGGTGGGCAGGATCACACCCATGGTCAGCACGATCATGGAGATGCCGTCCAGAAAGCAGCCGAGCAGGATGTAGAACAGCGCGAGTGCCAGCAGCAGCACACCAGGCGACAGATTCAGCCCGGTGACAAACTCGGCGAGGTGCCGTGGCAGCCCGATGTAGCCCATGGCCAGCGTGAGGAAGGCAGCACCCGCGAGGATCAGGGCGATCATGCAATACAGGCGTGTGGCACCCAGCAGCGAATCGCGGAAGGTGACCCAGTTCAGCGAACCTTGAGCAGCCGAGAGGATGAGCGCACCCACCACGCCCACAGCTGCCGCTTCGGTGGCGGTGGCGATGCCGGTATAGATGGTGCCGATCACACCGCCGATGAGCAGAATGACCGGGATCAGGTGCCGCGATTCGCTCAGCTTCTGCGCCAGCGTCATGTTCACATCGCTCTTGGGCACCTGCTTGGGGTTCAGCAGGGCCCAGATCATCAGGTGGCCGCTGAACAGGCTGGCCAGCATGAGGCCGGGAAGCACACCCGCCACGAACAGCTTGGCGATCGACACCTCGGCCGCCACGCCGTAGACGATCATGATGATCGAGGGGGGAATCAGCAGGCCCAGCGTGCTGGCGCCACCCAGCGAGCCAACGATCTTCTCGGGCGGGTAGCCGCGCCTGGTGAGTTCGGGGATGGTCATCTTCCCGATGGTGGCGCAGGTGGCGGCCGACGAACCCGAGACCGCCGCAAAGATGGTGCTGCCCAGGATGTTGGTGTGCAGCAGCCGACCGGGCAGGGCGTTGACCCAGGGGGCGAGGCCGCGGAACATGCTCTCCGACAACTTGGTGCGGAACAGGATCTCGCCCATCCACACGAAGAGCGGCAGCGCGGTCAGCGTCCAGCTGCTGGCCGAGCCCCAGATGGTGATCGCCATGGCGTCGCCCGCGGGGCGTGACGAAAACATCTCCATGCCGATCCAGGCCACGCCCGCGAGCGTGAGGCCGATCCACACGCCGCTGCCCAGCAGGGCAAACAGCGCCACGATCAGCAGTGAGGTGACGAGCAGTTCATTCATGGCGGGTCTCCACGCTGTCGTGTGAGCGTTTGCGCTGGAGTTCCAGCACCCACTCGTCGATAAAGGCAATCAGCATCACCGTGGTGCCCACGGCCATGAGGATCTGCGGAATCCACAACGGTGTGGCATCGGCCGAGGTGGAGATGTCGTGGAATTCGTGCGATTGCCAGGCCAGCCGCCACGCATACACCGCCAGCAAATCGGCCAGCAGGACCGCGACCGAAAGCGACCACAGCTCCAGCCCGCGCCGGGCGCCGCCTGTGAGCTTGCCGATGATCAGCGTCACTCGGATGTGTTCACCGCTCTTGAGTGTGTGCGCCAGCGCCAGAAAGCCCGCGCCGGCCATGGCATAGCCGGCGTACGCGTCGGTGCCGGGCACGTAGAACTGGAGCATGCGCCCCAGCATGGAGAGCAGCACCATGACCAGCACGCCGATCATGAACAGCGCGGCCAACCAGGCCGCGCCGAGGTAGAGGGAATCGAGGAATTTGCGCATGGGGAAATGACTTCAGATGAATGACCCGTTGCGCATGCCCGGGCCCAACCAGCGGGCACCGCGGAACTGGCTCTGCCAGGCCGCAGGTGCCGCCCCCTGGAGGGGGTCGCGCGGAGCGCGGCGGGGGGTTTACTTTCTGTACGTGTCGAGCATGGCCTGACCATCGGGTCCGGCTTTGTCGAGCCATTCCTTGAGCATGGTCTCGCCCACCTTCTGCATGTCCGCCTTCAGCGCAGCGGACGGTGGTTCCACCGCCATGCCGTTGGTCTTGAGGATGGCCAGCGTGTCGGTGTTGACCTTTTGCGAAGCGGCCCAGCCGCGTGCTTCGGCGTCTGCGCCAGCTTTGCGCAGCGCGTCCTGCGTGGGCTTGTCCAGCGCATCGAAGGCACGCTTGTTCACGATGACCGCGTTCTTTGGCAGCCAGGCCTGCACGTCGTAATAGAACTTCAGGTGCTCATACAGCTTGCTGTCCACACCGGTCGCGCCCGACGTCATGTTGGTCTCGACCGCACCGGTGGCCAGCGCCTGCGACAGCTCGGCGGCCTGCACGGTGACGGGCTGCGCGCCCACCAGCTCGGCAATGCGCGAGGTGGCCGGGCTGTACGCGCGCCACTTGCTTCCCTTGAGGTCGGCCACGCTGGTCACCGGCTTCTTGCTGTAGATGCCCTGCGGTGGCCAGGCCACGGTGTAGAGCAGGGTCATGCCTTGCTCGGCCAGCTTCTTCTCCAGGATCGGTTTCTGCGCCTGGTACAGCTTCATGGAGTCGGCGTAGCTGGTGGCGAGGAACGGCAGGCCATCGGCGCCAAACATCTGCCATTCGTTCTGGTAAGCGGCCAGCAGGATCTCGCCGATCTGGGCTTGCCCGCCTTGCACCGCGCGCTTGATTTCGGGAGCCTTGAACAGCGATGCCCCTGGGTGGACCGTGATCTGCAGCTTGCCACCGGTGGCTTTGTCCACGTCGCTTGCAAAGGCGGCCAGGTTGACGGAGTGGAAGTTGGTGGCCGGGTAAGCGGCCGGCAGATCCCACTTGGTCTGGGCGGTGGCGGGCAGGCTCAGGGCCAGCGCAGAGGCGGCCAGGGTGACGCTGAACAGACGACGTTTCATGTTGAAGGCTCCGTTGAATGTGGTGGGAACTGAGGGACAGGGCAGCGGATGGACTCTATCGGCGAGCGGACGAAGTGTGATCAGTGTTTTCCCTGTATGTCAACAAATTAATGGCAAAACGTCATCAAAAAACATAAACTGCGCCGCACCTCATCAAGGCATCCAACACCATGGCCCGTTCCAAAGCAAACACCAAGCCAGTCGCTTCACCATCACAGCCCATCGTGTCGTCGGCGCACCTGGTGTCGCCCCACAGCGCGGAGATGAGCGAGTTCGAATTCGGTCTCATCGTCTCGGGCAATGCGTTTCACCGCTGGGTGGTTCACTGCATGAGTGCAGCGGGTCTGAAGGACCTCACGGCCCTGGACGTGCTGGTGTTGCACCACGTGACGCACCGCGCGCGCGACAAACGCCTGGCCGACATCGCCTTCATCATGAACGTGGAAGACA
Organism: Hydrogenophaga sp.; assembly: GCA_031426175.1. Taxonomy (GTDB): domain Bacteria; phylum Pseudomonadota; class Gammaproteobacteria; order Burkholderiales; family Burkholderiaceae_C; genus Hydrogenophaga. The sequence continues at coordinate 3,950 of JANPKR010000330.1, forward strand.
CCCACCTCATTAACTACGCCCTGAAGAAGCTGCAAGGCCTCGGTGTGGTGGTCTCCAGCAAGAACGGCAAGGAGGTCACTTACGGACCCACCGAATCGGGCAAGGCGTATGTGATGCGCTACCGCGAGATCCGCGACAGCTGTCTCATCAACGCGCTGAAGGCCGACGATGCGCTCAACCACGACATCGGAGAGCTCGCTCGTTTGCTGCGCGTGCTCTCCGGCATATACGACCAGGCAGCCCGGTCTGCCGCCTCCATGTGAACACCATGACCACAGAAATCGACCCCCGCTGGCAGTTCTGGATCGACCGCGGTGGCACCTTCACCGACATCGTTGGCAAGCGCCCCGATGGCACGCTCATCACGCACAAGCTGCTGTCCGAAAATCCCGAGCAGTACCGCGACGCAGCGGTGGCCGGCATCCGCCATTTGCTGGGGCTGCAAGCCGGTGAGCCAGTGACGCCCGCGCTGGTGGAGTGCGTGAAGATGGGCACCACCGTGGCCACCAACGCGCTGCTGGAGCGCAAGGGCGAGCCCACGCTGCTCGTCACCACGCGCGGTTTTCGCGACGCCTTGCGCATCGCGTACCAGAACCGCCCGCGTCTGTTTGACCGGCGCATCGTCTTACCCGAGTTGCTCTACAGCGAGGTGATCGAGGCGCAGGAGCGGCTCAGCGCACAAGGCGATGTGTTGCAGCCACTGGATGAGGTGGCCCTGCGTACCGATCTGCAGGCGGCGCACGCGCGCGGTCTGCGCAGCGTGGCGGTTGTGTTCATGCACGGCTACCGTTTCACCGCGCACGAGCAGGCGGCGGCCCGCATCGCGCGCGAGCTGGGCTTCACGCAGGTGAGCACCTCGCAC
>JANPKR010000331.1:0-20109 GCA_031426175.1 Hydrogenophaga sp.
GAGGAACGACTGGCCCACCTGTACCCCGACCCGGCCAAACGCGACGCCGAGCGTCCGCGCTACGTTGAACGCCTGGAGTTCGAGATCAACACGATCCTGAACATGGGCTTCCCTGGCTACTTTTTGATCGTGGGCGACTTCATCAACTGGGCCAAGAACAACGGCTGCCCGGTCGGTCCGGGCCGGGGCTCCGGCGCGGGCTCGCTGGTGGCGTACGCACTCAAGATCACCGACCTCGACCCGCTGCAATACAAGCTGCTGTTCGAGCGATTCCTGAATCCCGAGCGGGTGTCCATGCCCGACTTCGACATCGACTTCTGCCAGACCAACCGAGACCGGGTGATCGACTACGTCAAGGACAAGTACGGCAAGGACGCGGTGAGCCAGATCGCCACCTTCGGCACGCTGGCCGCGCGCGCGGCCATCCGCGACGTGGGGCGCGTGCTCGATTTCTCCTACGGCTTCTGCGACGGCATCTCCAAGCTGATCCCCAACAAGCCCGGCATGTCGGTCACGCTGCAGTACCCACCGAATCCGAAGAAAGAGGGCGACAAGAACAACTATGCGATCGAGATGGAGCCCGTGCTGGCCGAGCGCATTGCGAAGGAAGACGACGTCAAGACACTCATCGAACTCGCGCAGAAACTCGAAGGCATGACGCGAAACGTCGGCATGCACGCCGGTGGAGTGTTGATCGCACCGGGCAAGCTCACCGACTTCTGCCCGCTCTACGCGCAACCCGGTAGCGAATCGGCCGTGAGCCAGTACGACAAAGACGACGTGGAGGCCATCGGTCTCGTGAAGTTCGACTTTCTGGGGCTGGCGACCTTGACCATCCTGGAGATCGCGCGTGAGCTGATCATGAAGCGCCATCCGGGCCAGGAAAACTTCCGCTTCGAAGACATTTCGCTGACCGATGCCAAGGTGTACGCGCTGTTCTCGCGCGGGCAGACCGAGGCCGTGTTCCAGTTTGAAAGCCGCGGGATGCAGGGCATGCTCAAAGACGCCAAGCCCTCACGCCTGGAAGACTTGATTGCCCTGAACGCGCTGTACCGGCCAGGCCCGATGGACCTGATCCCCAGCTTCGTGAACCGCAAGCACGGCAAGGAAGTGATCGAGTACCCGCACCCGCTGGTGGCCGAGATGCTGAGCGAGACCTACGGGATCATGGTCTACCAGGAGCAGGTGATGCAGACCGCGCAGATCCTGGGCGGCTATTCACTTGGCGGCGCCGACATGCTGCGCCGCGCCATGGGCAAAAAGAAGGCCGAGGAGATGGCCGAGCACCGCTCGATCTTCCGCGCCGGTGCGGCCAAGAACGGCATCACTCAGGAGAAGGCCGACGAGGTATTTGACTTGATGGAGAAGTTCGCGGGATACGGCTTCAACAAGTCGCACGCCGCCGCCTACTCCCTGCTGGCCTACCACACGGCCTGGCTCAAGGTGCACTACACGGCCGAGTTCTTCTGCGCCAACATGACGGTGGAGATGGACGACACCGACAAGCTCAAGGTGCTGCACGAGGACGCGCTCAAGATGGGCATGAGCTTCGAGGCGCCCGACGTGAACCGCGGCTTCCACCGCTTCGAGCCTGTGACCAACAAGGTCATCCGCTATGGATTGGGCGCCATCAAGGGCACGGGGCAGCAAGCCATTGAAGCAATCGTGGCCGCGCGCGAAGGCCGTGGTGAAGGGCCTCGCGGCCATGAGACAGGCCCGTTCAAGAGCCTGTTCGATTTCTGTGTGCGCGTGGACCGCACGCGCCTGAACAAGCGCACGGTGGAAGCGCTGATCAAGGCCGGCGGCTTTGACTCACTGCACCTCAACCGCGCCGAGCTGCTGGCCTCGGTCGACCGCGCCTTCGAGTTTGCCGCCGCAAGCCTGGCGAACGCCAACCAGGGTGGACTGTTCGACATGATGGGTGGTGATGACCACGGCTCCAGCACGCAGGAGCCCGACCTGGTCGCCACCACGCCTTGGGGTGTGAAGGAGCGTCTGACGATGGAGAAGACCGCGATCGGCTTCTACTTCTCAGGCCATTTGTTCGACGAAGTCGAGCGCGAGGTGCGCCGATTCGCGCGCACGCCGCTGGGCGACGTGGTGGAGAGCCGCGACCCGGTGATCCTGGCCGGCATCGTCACCGACTTCCGCGTCATCAACGGCCAGCGCGGCAAACTCGCGCTGTTCAAGCTGGACGACAAGACCGGCGTGTTCGAGACCAGCGCCGATGAGAACCTGATCAACGCGCACCGCAACCTGCTGAAAGACGACGAACTCATCATCGTGCAGGCCGTGGCCCAGCCCGACCGCTTCTCGGGCGGCGTGCGCCTGAAAATCCAGCAGGTGTGGGACCTCGCAGCGGCGCGTTGTCGCTTCGGCAAATACCTGCGCGTGGCGGTCAACGGCCATGCCCCTGCGGTGGCGCAGCTGGTGCGCGAGTTCCCACCCAAGCGGGAGGTGACGGAACAGGGTGAGCTGGTGCGGGGCTTGCCGGTGCGCCTGCAGCTGCTGCGCGAGGGTGCGCAGTGTGAGTTGCAACTGGACGACCGGGCGCTGTTTTTCCCGACCGATGCAGCGCTGGCCAGCTGGATGGCACAGGCGCATGAGCAGAGGGCGGAGATCGTGTTTGACTGAGAGGCACCCCCTGAGCCGCTGCGCGGCTCTCCCCTGAAGGGGGACAATGCCTGCGGCCTTGCGAAGCCAGTTCCGCGGCGTTTCTGGGTGGAGTCCCGGCGCTCCGGCTCTGCCTCTTGTTTCAGTCCAGCGGACGAAGACCAATCACCAGTGAGGACGGTACGCGCCCGTCCGTGTCCCGCGGGAGGGTGCCGGTGCGGTCGATGGCGCGCAGCACGGCTTCGTCCCAGGCGGCGTTGCCGCTGCTCTTGCTGAGCTTGCGCGAGGTGATGGTGCCGTCTGGGGAGGTGCGCACCTCGACCTCGGCGCGCGGGTTGCCCGGGGCCACATCGGTGAACACCACGTTGGGTTTGATGCGTGCGGCCACCTTGGCGCCGTAGCCTGGAGTGGGCCCGCTGGACTGCTGGGCGGTGCCGGTGCTTTGCGGACCACCCGTGGCGCCCGCCTGACCCATCATGCGGTTGATCTGGTCTTCCCGGATCTGCGCCAGCCGCTTCTCTTCAGCGGCTTCCTTGCGCGCCTGCTCGCGTTTGTCGGCTGCGAGTTTCTGCTGGCGTTCTTTCTCGTCGGCGGCCTTCTCTGCCGCGATCTTTTTCTCGGCCGCCGCTTTTTCAGCCGCTCGCTTGTCCGCGGCGATCTTTTTGGCTTCCTCCTCGCGCTCCTTCTTCTCCGCCTCAGCCTTCTTCTTCGCCTGAGCTGTGGCGATCTCGGCCTGGGTGGGGCCGGGCGGTGGCGGCGCCGGGGTGGGTGCGGGCGCTGGTTTCGGGGTCGGGGCGGGGGCAGTGGCAGCTTGCGGCGGAGGGGGTGGAGGTTCCACTGCGCGCGGCGCCGCCTGCTGAGGCAGGCGCGACCAGAGTTCGGCTTCGACCGACACAGGCTCCGCGTCGTGCTGCCATTGAACGCCGAATGTGAGCGCGATCACCAGCAGCCCGTGTGCGATCAGCGCCAAGCCCATGGGCCCGAGCCAGCGGCCGCTGGGTGGCGGCGCGAGGTCGAGGTGGTCGGCGGTGGACTGCATGGCGTGCGAATTGGATCAGCGAGAGGTTTGCACGGACAGCCCCACGCGCGCAATGCCGGCGCGCTGCAAGGTGTCCATCACACGAACAACGGCTTCGTATTTCACGTTCTTGTCGGCGCTGATGACCACCGGCACGCCGCCCTCGGGTGCGGCACCCTTGCTGCTTTGCAGTTGCTGCACCCGGGCCACCAGCTGGGTCAGGCTCACCGGCTGCGGCTCGGTGCTGGCCGACCCTTCACGCACCTGGATCTGTTCGTCCTTGTCGATCATCACCGCCACGAAGCGGTCGGGCTGTCGCCCGGCCTGCCCCACGCTGGGCAGCGCGATCTGGCTGGGCGTGATCAGCGGGGCCGTGACCATGAAGATGATCAGCAACACCAGCATCACGTCGATGAACGGGACCATGTTGATCTCGTTGATGGTGCGGCGGCCCCGGCCGCGGGATGAAACGGCGGGCATGCTCAGTGTCCCGATGGCGTTTGCGTCTGCGCGCCGAGGTTGCGCTGCAGGATGTTGGAGAACTCTTCCATGAAGGTCTCCATCGCGTTGGCCACGCGGTCGATGTCGTGCGCGAAGCGGTTGTAGAAGACCACCGCGGGAATGGCAGCAAACAGGCCAATCGCGGTAGCCACGAGGGCCTCGGCAATGCCGGGCGCCACCGTGGCCAGCGTCACCTGCGCCAGTGCAGCCAAGCCGGTGAAGGCGTGCATGATGCCCCACACCGTGCCGAACAGGCCCACATACGGCGAGACCGAGCCGACCGACGCGAGGAAAGAGAGGTTGGTCTCCAGCACATCGAGTTCGCGCTGGAAGCTCGCGCGCATGGCGCGGCGCGCGCCGTCGAGCAGGGCGCCGTTGTCGGTGATGCGGCGCTCGCGCAGCTTCTGGTATTCGCGCATGCCGCTGGCAAAAATGCGCTCCATCGGCCCGCCGTGTTTGGCGCTCTGGGCGGCCGCGGCGTACAGGTCATTGAGGTTTGTGCCCGACCAGAATTCGCGTTCAAAGTCTTCGTTGTGGGCGCGCACGCGCTTGAGCGAGAACACCTTGCGAAAAATGGCGGCCCAGCTCATGACGGAGACCACCATGAGCAGCACCACCACGGCCTGCACCACCCAACTGGCGTTGAGCATCAATTGAACGATGGAAAGATCTTGGTTCATGGGTGTTCAGAGAGGGCGGGTCGTGAAGAAGTTTCAGGGCGGCAGCTTGAGCGCTGCCATCACGGCGGTAGGGATGCGCTGCGGGCGCAGCTGACGGTCGTCGACCCAGCCGATTCGGATCGTGCCGCTGCAGAGCAGCTCTGCCTGCGCGTCGCCTTGCTGCGGTTGCAGGAGCGCGGTCTGCTCGATTGTCATGGACGCACGGCCGGCTTCCACCACCTGTGCTGTAACCAGAAGCAAATCATCGAGCCGCGCGGGCCGGTGGTATTGCAGCTGGGTCTGGCTCACGACAAACATGCCGCCGAGCTGTTCGCGCAGGCGTTGTTGCTCGATGCCCAGGGCCCGCAGCCACTCGGTGCGGGCGCGCTCGAAAAACTTGAGGTAGTTGGCGTAGAACACGATGCCACCCGCGTCGGTGTCTTCCCAGTACACGCGCACTGGCCACGTGAATGGCGAAGATTGCAGCGCGGGTAGGCTCACCGCGCTTGCTCCAGGCGGGCCACGGCTTCCTTGAGCTGAGCCATGGAGTTGGCCGTGGAGAAACGCAGGTAGCGGCCGGGGTCGGCGCAGCCGAAATCGCGCCCCGGTGTGGCGGCGAGCTGGCAGCGGTTCATGAGCTCGAACGCCAGCGCCCAACTGCCACCTTCGTCGGGCCGAGCCCCTTGTGGTGGGATACCCCAGCGCTCGCAGAGCCCGGAGACATTGGCCCAGGCGTAGAAGGCACCGTCAGGCATCACCGGAACGCTCAGGCCCAGTCGGTTGAGTTCGGGGATGAAGTAGTCGCGCCGCGCTTTGAATTCGCTGCGTCGACGCTCATATTCGGTGAGGCTGTCGGGCTCGAAGCAGGCCAGGGCCGCGTGTTGCGCGATGGTGCTGGCGCAGATGAAGAGGTTCTGCGCCAGCCGCTCCACTGCGGGCACCAGCGCGGGCGGCAGCACCAGCCAGCCCAGGCGCCAGCCGGTCATGTTGAAGTACTTGCTGAAGCTGTTGATGCTGATCACTTCGTCGCCCAGGCCATCGGGCAGGCCGAGGGCGCTGTGGCCGAAGGCATCCTCGTAGCTCAGGCCGAGGTAGATCTCGTCGACCATGGTCACGCCGCCTTTGGAGCGCACGAAGCGCGCGATGCGTTCGAGTTCGTCGCGGGCGATCGACGTGCCGGTGGGATTGGACGGTGAGGCCAGCAGCACGCCGCGTGTGGCAGGGTTCCAGTGCCCTTCAACCTGCGCTGCGCTCAACTGAAAGCGTTGGTCGGGCCCGCTGGGAATCATCACCGCGCGGCCTTCGGCCGCGTGCACGAACTGCCGGTTGCATGGGTAGCTCGGGTCTGGCATCAGCACTTCGTCGCCAGCCTCGATGAGGGTCAGGCAGGCCAGCTGAAGCGCGGCGGAGGCACCCGCAGTCACCACGATGCGGCCCGCATCGATGGCCAGACCGAATCGGCTCGCGTACCAGTCGCTGATGGCGTCACGCAAGGCGGGCAGTCCAAGTGCCTGCGTGTATTGGCTGCGCCCGTCACGGATCGCGCGTTCAGCCGCGGCCATCACCAAAGTGGGTGCCGTGAAATCGGGTTCGCCGATGTTGAGGTAGATCATCGAGCGGTCGCCCGACTTCGCCTGGGCCGCCAGGGTGGATGCGGCTTTGGCCAGTTCCATCACATAGAAGGGTTCGACGCGCTGCGCGCGCTGCGAAATCCTCACGGCGCAGTGGTCTTGCGGGCGCCGGGTTTGGAGGGTGCGGCCGCCACTTCGGCGGGGCGCAGTTGCGCAGCCAGCTGGTGGAGCACGCCATTGACGTACTTGTGGCCGTCGGTGCCGCCGAAGGACTTGGCCAGCTCGATGCACTCGTTGAGCACCACGCGCCACGGCACGTCCATGCAGTGCTGGAACTCGTAGGCGCCGATCCACAGCACACCACGTTCGATCGGGGAGAGCTCGCTCAGCGGGCGATCCAGTGCGGGCTTGATCAGCCCGTCCAGCGCGTCTGCCTGGTTGACGCAGCCGTGCAGCAGGGCATCGAAGTGCACGCTGTCGCACTTGTGAAATCCGGCGAGATCGCGCGTGAACGCGTCGATGTCGGTGGCGGCGTTGCGCCCCACGAGGTGCTGGTAGATCGCCTGCAAGGCGAACTCGCGGGCTCGGGTGCGGGCCGACTTGTCGGCAGCCTTGCGACCGATCAATCCGCTCTTGGGCTTGTCACTTTCGGTGACGGGAAGTTCTGTGGACATGATCAACCGATCTCTTGAAGCAGGTGGGCCATTTCCACCGCCACGCGGGCCGCGTCGCGGCCTTTGTCGGTCTTGCGCGCGATCGCTTGTTCCAGCGTTTCGGTGGTCAGGATGGCATTGGCAATGGGGATCTGGTAGTCCAGCGCCAAGCGTGTTACGCCTGCGCCGGATTCGTTGGCGACCAGTTCGAAGTGGTAGGTCTCGCCGCGGATGATGCAGCCCAGCGCGATGAGCGCATCGAAATCGTCCCGCTCGGCCATGGCCTGCAGGGCAACCGGCACTTCAAGCGCTCCGGGCACCTTGACATGGGCGATGTTCTTTTCCTGAACACCGAGCGCGAACAGCTCGGAGAGACAGGCGGCATACAGCGCGTCGGTGATGGGTTCGTTGAAGCGGGCCTGCACAATCCCGATGCTGAGCTTTTTGCCGTCGAGCAAGTCCACTGTGCCTTTGTCTGCGCCGAACATGTGCGGCTCCGTTTCTTCTTGAGGGGATGAAAGGGTTCAGCCGTTGCGGCTGAGGTACCCGGTGATTTCGAGACCGTACCCGGTCATGCTGGGCATGCGGCGCGGGTTGCCCATGAGCCGCATTTTCTGCACGCCGGATTCGCGGAGGATCTGAGCGCCCACGCCGTAGGTGCGCAGGTCCATGCGGCCTCGCTCGGGCGCCTGTGCCGAGCGGGCGGTGCCTTCAAACTGGGACAGCAGCTGGCCAGCGGTCTCGCCACAGTTCAGCAAGACGGCCACGCCGGCACCAGCTTCGCTGATGTGGCGCAGGCTGGCTTCGAGGCTCCAGGAGTGCATGGAGCGGCCAACTTCCAGCGCGTCCAGCACCGACAACGGCTCGTGCACTCGCACATCCACCGATTGCTCTGGACTCCACCGACCCTTGACCAGCGCCAAGTGCAGGGCGCCGCTGGGTTCGTCGCGAAAGGCGGTCGCGGTGAACTCGCCAAATGCCGTGTTCAGTGGCCGCGTGCCGAGTTTGTGCACCAGGCTTTCGGTGCGGCTGCGGTGTTCGATCAGGTCGGCAATGGTGCCGATCTTCAGGCCGTGTTCAGCGGCGAACAGCTGCAGGTCGGGCAGGCGGGCCATGGTGCCGTCGTCCTTCATGATCTCGCAGATCACAGCGCTGGGGCTGCAGCCGGCCATGGCGGCAAGATCGCAACCCGCTTCCGTGTGGCCGGCCCGCATGAGCACACCGCCCTCAACCGCCTGCAGGGGGAAGATGTGGCCGGGCTGCACAAGGTCGGTGGCCACCGCGTTGGGTGCAACCGCCACCTGCACCGTGCGTGCACGGTCTGCGGCCGATATGCCGGTGGTCACGCCCTCGGCGGCTTCGATGGAAATCGTGAAGGCCGTGCCCATCTTGGTGCCATTGCGCGGCACCATGGGTGGCAACTGCAGGCGTTCGCAGCGGTCTTTGGTGAGCGTGAGGCAAATCAGGCCACGGCCGAACCTGGCCATGAAGTTGATGGTCTCGGGCGTCACATGGTCGGCGGCGAGCACCAGGTCGCCTTCGTTTTCGCGGTCCTCTTCGTCGACCAGGATCACCATGCGCCCTGCACGCATGTCGGCCACGATGTCTTCCACGGGTGAAATGGCCACCGGGGCCAGGGTTTCAGGCGCGTTCATGCGGATTCCTTGAGAGTGATTTGACCGGCGCTGAGCATGCGCTCGACATAGCGCGCCACGGTGTCGATTTCCAGATTGACCGGGCTGCCGTCGGTCAGTTGGCCCAGTGAGGTGTTCTGTACCGTGTGGGGAATGAGGTTGATGCTGAATTCACAGCCGTCGGCTCCGTCGTGCACCGAGTTGACGGTGAGGCTGACGCCGTTGATGGTGATGGAGCCTTTGTAGGCCAAGTACTTGCCCAGCTCGGGCGGCGCTACCACGCGAAGTTCCCAGCTTTCACCCACTTGGGCAAACCGCGTCACGCGCCCGACGCCGTCCACATGTCCGGAGACGATGTGCCCGCCCAGCCGATCGTGGGCGCGCAAGGCTTTTTCCAGGTTGATGCGGTAGCCGGTCTGAGCCAGCCCCGTGGTGCGGGCAAGAGACTCAGCCGAGATATCGATGGTGAACTGGTGCTGGGGCAGATCCAGCGAGGTCACGGTCATGCAGGCGCCGTTGAGCGCAATGCTGTCGCCCAAGCCAACGTCATCGAGATACCCGGGGGGTGCCTCGATGGTGAGTCGCTTGCCATGGTCCAAAGAGCTGCCCAGGTCGTGGAGGGCGGCGATGCGCCCCACGCCGGTGATGATGCCGGTAAACATCCAGATATTTTCGCAGGGTTTTAATGCGCGCCCTTTTCGTCAGGCTGTCGGCCCCGCACCCAGAAGGGCTGGACAGGTCAATGACCCGTCAGGACGTCGGGCGGCAGCCCGCCTTGGTGGGGTCACAGCGGCGAAAGCGGCCGGCCTGGGAATAAACCACCGCGGTGGCGCGGCCCTCGGGCAGGTAGAACACCACGCTACCTGTGGCGATTCCGTCGTTGCTGGAGCGTGGGAAGCCAGCAGGATTGAAAAGCAGGTAGCCATTGGCCACCGTACCGCGGTCTTCCAGATCCTGGCTGGGACCGTTGCTCATCACGCCATCCCCGGCGGGCCCCTGCTCGACGATCAGCGTGTCCGTGGCTGCCGTGTAGGCCATGTCGCGGTCCAAGTCGGCATACACCCGCCAGCCTCCCACCCAACCCAAATCAGGATTAACCACCTGCACCAGCGTGTGGCGCGACAAGCGCATTGCGTTGGAACGGGCCAGTTGTATGGCATTGAAGAAATTCCCACTTGTCTGCGCAACCGCAGCATTGCGGGCGTAGCTCTGAAAACTGGGGACGGCGATCATCATCAACACAGCTGCTATCGCCAGCGTGACCATCAATTCGACCAGCGTGAATCCGGCCTCGGTACGGTGTAGGTGCTTCTTCATGGCCAGCAAGGCTTGAGAGGGGTTGAAGAACCGTTGCAACGCCGCCGCCCCAGGCTGTCCACAGCGATCTCAGTGGCGGACGGATCGGCCATCGCCGCGTTGCGAGGTGCCGCAAACACCTCGATACAGTCCCGAACTTCAGGCACCGTTCCGCCCACTGCCACGCAGTTGCGAGCGCCGAGCATATGGCTGCTGTCTGTGAGGTTGCCCGAACTTGCGGAATGGGTACGAAACGGCGTATTCGCGGCTCCCGCCGAAAAGACGAGGAAGGTGTTGTTTTGGGTCAGGTAACGTTCTTGCTGCTGCATGAGATTCGCGAGTGCCGCGCGCGCTTCCGCACGGCGTCCCTTGCGCACCGACTCCAGATAAGACGGGTAGGCGAGGGCGCCCAGGATGGCCACAATGGCCACTGTGATCATGAGCTCGATCAAGGTGAAACCCTTATGGTGGTTCGGCGCAACCTTCATGGTGCGATGTCCCTGTGGTTGTGAACCTGGCGCCAGCTCATTCGGCCGACTTGAAGGGTCAGCTTCTGAGCCTCGGAGACTGTGCCCACGTCGCTGCCATTGGCGCCCTGGGTCATTACGTTGATCTGGTAAGTCGCGGTGCGGCGCCCGGCGGAGCTGCTCTTGGAAACCACCGGGTTGCCCTGGTTCAACAGCATGGGTCCACCCAGCAAACCGACGGTAGATTCGCGCCAGGAACCACGCCCCGAGAGCACATCGATTTCAAACAAGCGGCCGCCTCCGTCCCCGCAGGCGCCACCCACAGGAATGAGAGTGGTGAACACCAGGCGGCCCCTGTCGAGGAGCATGTCCGTCACCTGACGTTCGCCGGTTGTGCCTGGAAAGTCGATGTACCAGCCCCGCTTCTGGTCGGTGCCCAGTGTGAAGGCATTTGCCAGCACGGCCCCTTGGGCATCAACGGAGGTGCCTTGCAACTTGGTTCGGTCGTCGATGGCGCCTCCGCCGTCCAGCAGCGCATAGACCGAAGTGGCCGGCGTGACGGGAGCACTGTTGTCGGAGGTTTCGAGGAATTTTCCTGTGCCGACCACGATCAGTCGCTTGCCGGCAAACGCGGTGGCCACCACTGGAGCCGATGTGATGGGCTGGCGCGCACCGTTGGCGGCTTTCGCGATGAAAAGGGGATTCTCATTGGCGCCCACTGCGTTCAGCGCGGATAGATTGGCAAGGCCGTCGTTGCTCAGACCACTCACACCTTTTTTGCTGAATGACAGCTGCCAAACGTTGCCTTGCAGGTCGCCCGCCACGATGGAGTCCAGCACGCCGCTTCCGTACGCTTGCAAGGTCGTGACTTGGATCAACCCAGGTGCCGTTGCATCGCTGCCAGAGGGGAGTTCAATGCGCCAGAAGTTCACACCTTCTCTCCAGGGTGCGGAAGGCGATGGGCGAGCTTCCAGGTCAATGAGGAAAATCGACGGATTGGCCTTGGTGTTGGTGTAAGCGTCGCTGCGATGATTGTTGACGCCGCTAGGAACGACCGCCATCCATTTGTAGCTGTTGCTGCCAGAGCCTGTGTCGTTCAAGCGGACCCGCACGATGCGGGGCTTGCCCAACACATTGCCCATGGCCGGGTGGTCCGCGTCGGTAAATTCCCAGAGCACCTTGTCTTTGGAAAACGAGTCGGGTTCCGTGACGTCCAGCGCGTAAATCCCCTGCGCGCCGGCACCAGCGCCCGACACCAGCACACTGCGCCACTGTCCGTTCACCTGGGCTTCACCAACGGTGGGAGTGGCGTCGAGCAGGCGGCGGTGTGTGTAGCCGGGATCGGACAACACGTTCAGGCGAGGCACGATGAACCCCGGGATGTAGGCAAATTGCTCCTGACCGTCGCTGGCCCGGAAGGCATGCAACATGCCGTCGTTGGCATTGACAAAGACCACCGGTGTGCGGTTTTTGTGGGTCTGCTGGAAGTCTGCATAGCCTGTGCCGGTCAGTGCCGAGCTGGGGGCACCCTGATACACCAAGCCAGAGTTCATCACGCTGCCCAACACCAATGAGCGAGGGCGAAACGGAAGCTGCAGATTGGAACCGCTGCGCTCCTTGCGGCGATCTCCGCGCAGGAATTGCAGACGATCTTCGCCCAGGCTGTCTGCGACGCCCGAGGGGCTGGTGTTGAGGGCGGATTTGTGCTCGCTCGCAAGTGAGCTGTTCCACAGGAATGCCGATGGATTCACGGTCCCTTGCTGCCCCAGCGGCGAACCCACCACGATGTTGCGACCAACTCCATGGTCGGCCTGGGTGCGCACTGTCAAAAGCTCTGCGGCGTCCCACGCTGGGCTGTTGGACAGAGTGGCGGTTTTTTCATCGTTCGACAGGCTGAGCGCGTATTTTCGAACGCGACCGCCCCAGTCATTGCCCACTGGGTTGAAGCCGCCTTGGAACACTGCATTCTCTGCGCCGCTGCGCAGTTCCTGCGAGGTCAGGGCACCTCCAGCAATGCTGTTGGTGTCGCTGACCAGTGAGGCGAAGACGCTGGCAATTGAATCCAGGAATTTTTGCGGTTCGCTCACCACAAAGTAATTCTTGGCGTCGCCATCGCTTCCCTGCCACGACAGGTTGTTCCCCGACGCAAACGGGCTGCCCGTGTTGCCGGTGAGGGCGTCGTCAAAGCCACCGTACTTCGCAGCGAGGTGCATCTGTGTGCCTCTGCGAAGGCTGGCGTTGCTGCCAGTCAGGTTGTGTGTGTTCACGTCGATGCTGAACGTGCTGATGCGGGCCTTGGGCAGATCGGCGCGGAAGCTTTGCGTGTTAGCGAAAAGGGCGAGACCAGCCATCAAGAACGAGCCCCTTGCGCCTGTCTCAATGTATTCGTCGGTCGCAATGTTGGGCAGATCTGGGCGGTAGGATGAGTTGATTGGAATATTGCTGGATTTTCTTAGTCTTCCAGTGCTGTCGATGTATTCGGTCCCCACATTGGCTTCGAACGATCCCACGATAGCGGTCCACTTTTGCACGTCAAGTGGGACAGGTGTTGTGTCCGGATCCCGAGGGCCATCGAGGTGGCGACTCACAGTGTTGCCCGGCAGGTACCGATCAGCGTGCGTGAAAACATCAGCGATGGTGAGGACGCTGTTTCGCAAGCAGCTGCGCCCCTTTCCCTTGTTGTCTTCGAAGCCTGCGAAGGGGTCCGTCCACGTCCTGTACGCAGGGAAGTTTTCTGTCAGGCCTCGGTCACTGGTTGACGAACCGGTGAGTCCGGTAAGTGCAAATGTGGTTGGTGATTGGCCTTGCAAATATCTGAAGGCTTCGTAGTAAAGCTCACTCAACGTATCCCATTGTTTGTATTGACCCAGAGCGAGTGGATCGAGTGAGCCAAAACCGTTGATGTAGTTGATGACGCCTGACTGGCCATAGCCTTGATCACCGTAGACAGCGTGGCCCGCTTGCGGGTTGCGCTGGAACACCCCGGTCGTCGGATCCCATTCACTGTGCGGATTCGCTGTGGCCATCAGGTCGTATTTGGAGTCGTATTGTTTTGATCCAAGGTATTTGAGAGGTGCACGCATCACACCGCCATAGCGAGCGAGGTCAGCATCGTTCAGGTAAGAGAAAACACCCACGCGTACGTTGTCGGCGTTGACTTGGAATTGCCCTACTGGTTTGTAGAAACTATCGCCGGACGCGCTTTTGTATGGGAGACACAGGCCGCTCCATCGGCGAGTGCTGGTGTGCTGGAGCATCAGCCGGTTGGATGCGGTATTTGCGTCGCACACTATGACGCGGGTGAAGTAAAAGCGTCCGCCTGTGGTGTTGCCTGTCTTGACCAGTTCGGGACTTTGAGCGGTCGCGTCGGAAAATGGCATTGCGCAATTTCCAGCGACGTCGTTTGTTTTGGAGAAATAGACGCGGTTGCGACAGTTGCGGATATGCATGCCTTGGGGAAGATCGCTGGATGCAAAAGGCGTTCGCAGAGCGACCTGATCCGCGCGCAAAAGCTTTCTTTGAAAGTAAACCGAGCGGTACATCCAGTCAGGCAAGTACGCACGCTCGAGCACCGTTCTGCCCTCGCCGGTTCCCTCATCGAAAACTCGGTGCCCTCCAGTAAGACCGTAGCGCATGATGTCAATGGCGGAAGTCGTGGCCCAGTTTAAAAAGTTTCCATCAAACGACGTTCCACGGGGACACGGGGCGTCGATGGTGGCCTTCTTGCTGCTGAAAGCGAAGTACTCGCCAATCGCGATGTCGCGCGATGTGAGGTTGACATAGCAGACCATGTTGTCGTGGTAGCCGATGTACTGCTGCAGCGGATTGAATGCGTTTGAGTCGCCTTCAACAGAGGATGTATAGGCCGGGCCAACGGTGGGAGATTCGACCGAGAGCGCCAGCGTGAGGTTGGCCTTTGCCTTGGAGCCGTTGACGTACAAAGGGGTGTCCGGCAGCGAGACCAGGGGTACTGGGCTGATGGTCTGGTTGAAGGCAATACCTCCCAGCGCAGCCAATGCAGAGAAGAGCACCATGCCCCACGTTTTTCGAGCGGTGTTCGCCACGGTTTACTCCTTGCGAAAGAACATTTGCAGCATCACCTGCGTTTCCTCGCGCGGGCCAAAGCCCACGGCCGAGACACGGTACAAGTGCCGCTTTGCCGCCGCACTGCCGCCAGGTGAAGGGTCTTCGATGGCCTCAATGAGGTAACGCGGAGCCCGCGCCGGCTGTACGCCACGGTTGCCAGCCGCGTATTTGCGGCCCGTGTAGGCGCCAAACTCCACGGTGCGGTCGGTATCGGTGAAACTGACGGTGGCCCAGACCGGTTTTTCGGTGGGGCCTGAAGGCAAACACATGCCTCTGGTGGAACTGGAAGTGCTGCACCCATCTTCAAACCCTGTGATGGACAGGGGTGAGAAGAGGGTCGCGCGGATGGATCCTGGACCGCGTATGTCCATCTCGGCGTCGAGCAAGGCTGCTTCCGCTGCTTGAAACGCGATAAGGCGGTCCCGGTCGTAGCGACTGCTCCGTTCGGACATCAGCACCAGCTGAGACGCCGCGACACCCAGCAGGCTGGCGATGACCAGCAACACCAGTGTGGTGATCAGCGAGAAGCCCTGTTCGAGCTGGCGTGGGCAGTGCATGAAAGGCTGATTCATGGCATGGCCAGGTCGTTGCGCAAGTGAACGGTGAAGCTGTGGGACGTGCGCAAGCGCCCATCGGCCGGTGCTGCAAGCACGCTGCCCGCGTCTTCGGCGTTGGCCCAGATTTCGCCGAGCGGCCAAACCGTTTTGGCGGTGGCGTCCAGTGCCGAACCAATGGGACCGCGCAACACCAAACCAATGCGCACGGCCCGAACGCGGCGCCAGTTGGCGCGTGTGGCAGCGGCGTTACCGGGCACAGTGAGCTGGTCTGCGCGCAACCATCGGTCTGCAACGCTGTCTGTAACGCTGGGCAAGCCTGCAGCCCCTGGCTCCACTGCATCCGTGCCGTAGAGCACTTGAAAACTCTCGACGCCCTCCACCAGCGGTGTTGATTGTTTCCACTCACCTTGATAATTTGCGCAGCTCAGAGATGCTTCGCCACTGGTGCTGTCTCTGGACAAATGAAAGACGCTGATCGACCGTTTTTCGAGTTTTGCGTTGATCGGAGCCGCTTCGGTTCCTCCGCTGCAGTTGAGCATGGAGCCGTCTCCTGAGGCTGCGCTGCTGGCTGCGCTCATGCCCTGGAACCGAACCACGAGGATGTCGCTCCCATTGCGGCAGGCTGTGGTGGTGTTGCTGCCGCATTTGGCTGGACGGTCGCCGTTGGCGATCTTTGTACTTGTGCTCAGCTTTTCGTCGGTCGGTGGGGAATAGAACGCGTTGTCCCAACCGAATACGTCGGGCTCGAGGTCGATGGAGGCGTTTTCACTGCGAGCCACCGACTGGAGCAACTGGTGCGGGCTTCCCCAATCTTCGTAGCCAGCCTGCAGAGTCACTGATGTGAGCAAGTCTGTCGCCAAGCGTGCTTTGTCCCTCGCCGCCGAACCATGGTCAACCGCGTTGAATCCCTGGCTGGACGTGAAAAGGATACCAACAGCCACCAGCACCAGCAGCAGTCCCAAAGTCATGGCCACCATGAGCTCGACCAGCGACAGGCCGCGTTGCTTCAGGCGTACCGATCTCATGATCCGACCCCCGCCGTGACAGGGATGACAACCAACGGATTGGTCGCTGCCGATCCAAAAACCAGCGTTCCCTGGGTGTTGATCGCCGTCCAGGCAATCTTCGCCACCATCACATCGCCCGTTTCGTCGCATTCCCATTCAGCAGCACCGGTCGTGGCATGAAAGGGGGTGCTATCAAAGCAAATGCGCACACGGGGGGAGGGCAGTTCTGACTGGAGCCGCCCCAACCATTCATGGACCTGCCACTGGGCGTTGTTCAGTCGTTCTTCGTCGGTGTTGGCAGAGCAGGAGTCCACCAGGCAGTCGACCGGTGGCTCTGCCAATGCGCCCGAGCTGTAGTTGATCAGGTAAGGGTTTTTTGCTGGATCGGTATCGAGGGCGATGCGGTGGTTGCCGCGCATGGCTTCTGCCAGCTCGCTGGCCAGTGCGGTGGCCACGACCTGGTGGCGTGTTTGGGTGTTGGCCTGCAGCGCGGCTGTCTGCATACCTGCGGACCCGAGCATCCCGATGCTGAGGATGACGATGGTGACCAGAACCTCGACCAGGCTGAAGCCGGTCTGGCCATCGTGCTTGCGGGAAAGGGGGTGGAGTGCCTTGGACATGCCCGCACTCTAACTCCGAGAAAAGAGTCTTTTAGTAACAATACGACGACATAAATGAATGGCTGGATGACCGGTATTACTACTATGTATGCAGTATTTATCTGTGTCTTGCGATCTGTTAGGGGGCATTCATGAAGATGTTCTGACCCGCGCAACGCCTGCAAAGCCACTTGGTTTACATCTTCCAGCACTCCAGCGGACCCAAGGGTCTGGGTACCTCCAACGTTCCAATCTGGATGCGCGTGCCCAATTGATTGATGCGATAAGCGCCACATCGGTCGGTGGCTTGCGCCATGTTGGGCATTGCTGTCAGCGTGTAGGTCAAACCGTCATTGGAAGCTGCTGCGATGGTGTAACGCCCATCCTCGACCTGAAGAACATCTTGGGGAATGGCTGCAGCGACTGGGTAGTGCCCTCGAGCCATGGCAGTGCGCTCCATCCATTGCGCTGCGCTCAACAAGGCAATGCGAGCGTGGGCCCGGTGGCTGCGCCTCACATGGTCGTTGTAGATGGGCAAGACCACGGCTGCCACCACTGCCACCGCGACCACAGTGATCGCCAGCTTGAGGCGGGTGGGGCGTTTCGAGAGGAAGGTGCTGAGCCTGAACATGCCGGCACTCTATCGAAGCCTGTTGAATACCAAAGTAGCCAGTCGACGGCTGTGGCGCGCCAGAAGACCGACGGATTGATTGCTTTGTTCGCAGTGGCGCTACTGCGATGACGCTGACAGGGGTTACGGTTCAGGCGTCGGGGGAACGCAAAAAAGCGTCCCGACCCTGCACACGTGCCACGATGCGCAGGTCTTCACCCACGCGGTCGACAGAAGAGAAAAGCAGCGCAACGCCGTCTTGCAGCTGTTGCAGCGGGCCAAAGTTCGATAGGCCTGCGCCCTGGCCCAAGAGCTTTGGCGCCAGGTACACCAGCAGTTCGTCCACCAGGCCTTCACGCAGTAAAGAGCCGTTGAGTTTGTGCCCCGCTTCCACATGCAGCTCGTTCACTTCGCGTTGCGCAAGGTCCCTGAGCATGGCCGCGAGGTCGACCTTGTTGTCATTGCCCGGCAGGTGGATGAGGGTGGCCCCAAGTGCAGCAAGGGCGGCCTGTTTCTCGGCGTCAAGCGCGGCGTGGTAGATCCAGATTTGACGAGCCAAACCACCAAACGCATCCTCGAACAGACGGGCCGTCAGCGGCGTGCTGAGGGCGCTGTCCACAATTACAAGGTGGGGCTGACGCGTGATAGTCGGCAATCTCACGTCAAGCCTGGGATCGTCCTGCAGCACCGTGCCGATGCCCGTGAGGACTGCACAAGCGCGAGCGCGCCAAGCGTGCGCGTCTGTCCTAGCGGCCTCTCCCGTGATCCACTGGCTGGCACCGTTGTCCAGCGCACTTGTGCCGTCCAGTGAAGCGGCTATCTTCATTCGAACCCATGGCGTGCCACGCACCATGCGGCTGAAAAAGCCGATGTTGAGCTCGCGCGAGGCCATCGCCGCGTCGCTCGCGGGCGGGAGCAACTCCACTTCAATACCCGCAGCCCTCAATCGGGCGAGGCCACGACCAGCGACGAGTGGGTTTGGGTCTTCCGTGGCCACCACCACCTTGGCAAGCCCTGCTTCAACCAGCGCGTCACAACACGGAGGTGTGCGTCCTTGGTGAGAGCAAGGCTCCAACGTGACATACGCGGTGGCTCCGACCAGCGAATGGCCCTTGGCGCGGGCGTCGCGCAGGGCCATGATTTCGGCGTGTGGGCCGCCGGCTTGTTGGGTGTGGCCTTGGCCGAGCAGTTCGCCTTTGGCGCCAACCAGTGTGCAGCCCACACGGGGGTTTGGATTGGAAATACGCAGTGCACGCGCAGCAAAGCAGAGCGGTGAACTCCACAGATCTTGATCCGGATGGAGTGCAGTCACCGCCAGCAGGAGTTCGCTGCAGTGCCCGAATCGGTACCCGTCGCGCCCTTGACCCCAGCCTGGTTCAGAGTGATGGTCGCGCAACGCGTGTCACCAGCTTGAATGGCCCCGGGAACAGCTTGCATTGCATAAGTTGCTTGCGCGGGGTTTGTAGCTGGGGCAACCACGGGCGCGAATTGAAACGTGTACACGTTGTTCAATTCATTTCGACAATTCAGTGCCGGCAATTGAGCGTTCGTCACTGCAGTCGCGCACGCGTTGGGAGCCCCTCCCGTGACGTCGTAGCGCAAACAGCTGGTGTAGATTCTCTCCATCCACTGGGCCAACTCCATCAGGCAGCCAGCCGCTGCAACGCGACGGGTTTTCTGCACGTGAGACTGATAACTCGGATAAGCGAGGGCACTCAAGATGCCCACCACGGCCACCACGATCATCAGCTCGATCAAGGTGAAGCCTCGCTGATGGTGCGCAGGTGGCAATTTGGATGGGGACATCTTGAACATGTTGAATGGCTGGAAGTGTTGGATGGGCCGAGTCTTCAATCGCGAACAATCTCTCGCCATGTCAATCGGCCGCGGTTGTTGAGGCCGCCACCGTTACCTCCGGGAGGAACGGTGGTGATTACCTCAATTTGTTCGTCGCTCCGTTCGTTGTTCGAACCACCGGTGATTATTCGTCCACCACCCAGACCGCCCGAGCCTCCGCTTCCGCTTCCGCCTGAGGCTCGGATCAGCCTGCTTTGTCCAGGAAGCCCGATGGCAGGATCAAAGGATCCAACGAACCGATCAGATGCATCGGTTCCGGTTGCTGCAGATGTCAGTGCTGAGTATTGCGAGGGCATCACATCGTTCGCATACGTACCGTCTCTGTTGATGTCAAACAGTGCGCGCCCGAGCCTGCCCCCTGTGTACGGATTGAGCACGTTCACAAATCCGTTGCCTCCGGGCGTGCACTCGTCAAACACAGGCACGATCGAGCTGAAAAGCAATGTCGGACCATTCAAGTCGTACGGCACGGTTGCCGTGACGATTCGTTCACCCGCCCCTGGCAGGTTCATGTAAAACCCGTCTTTCCCAACCATGTCGCCTGCAGCGGATTTCTCAAAGGTACGCACGTTTTTCCCGGCAAGAACTCCAACAAACTGAACTTGCCGTTTCACAAGCTTGTTGGTTGGACCTACCTGATTTTCAATCACGGTTCCACGATCGATCAAACCATAGAGCGTTTGTTGAGAAGGATCGTTTTGGTCAATGGTTCGGAAGTAGCTTCCGGTACCAAAGTGGATGAAGATTCGACCGGCGTTGTCGTCGGTTGAGGAAAGATTGCGTGTGATGGTGATCTCACTGGTGATGGGCTGGGCCTTGTTGGATGCATCCACCGCCTTGAACATGGGTTGACCTCCCAGCGCCACACCCCAAGCTGCGGAGCTTGTGTCACTGACGTTGAACTTCCACAAATTGCCCTTGAGATCGCCAGCGTAAATGGTGTCCACCCGACCATTGCCGTCGGCGTCGAAAACGCCGGGC
>JANPKR010000332.1:0-2974 GCA_031426175.1 Hydrogenophaga sp.
TGCTTCTGGGCCGAGGCCTGCATGGAGGTGCGCACCGCGCGGTCAATCGGTCCCTGCAGCGCCCAGGCGAGGCCCAGCATCAGCGGCATGATCAGCAGCGGCACCCAGACCAGGTGCCCCCCCATGAATGCAATGGCCGCCGGGTACACGAATACGAATGGAAAGTCGATCACCGTGGTGAGGGTGAGCGAGGTGAAGAAGTCGCGAATCGACTCGAAGTCGTTGAGGTGGTTGGCGAACACACCGGCCGAAGCCGGGCGGTGCGACAGCCGCATGCCCATGGCCTGCTGGAACAGGCGCGAGGAAATCTCGAAGTCGAGTTTTTTGCCCGCATGGTCAATCATGTAGGCGCGCAGCACCCGCATGATCAGATCGAAGAAATAGATGACGACCACGCCGATGGAGAGCGCCCACAGGGTGGCAAAGGCGTTGTTCGGAATCACCCGGTCGTACACCTGCATGCTGTAGAACGAGGTGAGGATCACCAGGCCGTTGGCCACCAGCGACGACACGCCCACCCAGGCGTAGGTGCGCCATTGCGCCAGCACGGCACGCCGCAGCCAGGCGTAGCGGTCTTCGGCTTCCGGCAGTTCGGTGTCGGGCGCGTGGGCCAGGCTGAGCAGGCGCACCCGCCATGCGGCTTGCGCCGCACGCAGTTGTGCCGTCAGTTCTTCGGCGGGCAGGAGGCGCTGCGTCGCCGCCGTGCCATCACCCGGCTCCACGAGCGTGGCCTCGCGGCCACGCCGGTGAATGAGCGCATGCGCGGGACCGTTGCGCACGATGAAGTGGTCCCCCGATGCGAGAGCGGTCTCGATGTCCGCGCTGTTGAGCGGTTGCAGCGCGAGCCCGGCCCGTTCGGCGGCGCGCTGGGCGCCGTCGAACGAGAGCTCGCCATCGTGCAGGGCGAGCCCCGCGCTCAGCGACGCGGCCGAGGCCGGCCGGCCCGCAAGACCCGCGCACAGGGCCAGGCAGGCCGGCAGGCTGCCGTCCAGTGAAGGCCCGGCGGTCATGCGAACGGTGCAGGTTCTGCGATCAGTTCGGAAAGCAGTTTGCTGTAGGTACCCGACACCAGCGTCCCGCCGCTCAGGGAGCTGCCATGCAGGGTCAGCTCCGTGATCACACCCAGGTCGTTGCGCCAGTTCGTCGAGTACACGTCATTGCCGTTGACCACTGTGCGCAGGAACTTGCCAACCTGACCATCGTCGGTGATGAGGTCGTTCACGCTGAATCCGTTGTCGTCCTCCAGAATCAATTTCAGCGAACCGCCACCCAGTGCGTTGGCCACCACATCCACGGCCAGCGCCGTCTCGTTCACCCGCACTTCGTTGCTGCCCAGCCCCGCCATGAAGGTGGTGCGTCCGGTGAGTGCATGCAGGTTGATGGTTTCATCGGAGGCGCTGGCGTCCACGTGGGTGTCCAGCACTGCGCCCCCGAACACATTCACCGTCACCGCCTTGTCGGTGGCATCGGCGGCGGTGCCGATGTTCGCCTCGTTGCCCTCGCCCAATGCCAGGGTGGTGCCCGAGGTTTGACTGCCCAGCTCCACCAGGCTGTTGCCGTCCGACAGGCCCACGAACACGTCGCCCACATTCACGTCGATCGTGTCGTTGCCCCCGCCGCCATGGATCTCTTTCAGCGTTGCACCCTGACCCACGGTGATCTGGTCGGCAAAGGCCGTGCCCCACAGCGAGTCGATGTTGCCATTGGCCACCACACGCAGGGCGGAGCCACCCACCACAGTCGACACGTTTTCCACTTCGTAGCGGTTGGTGAACGACGTGCCGTCGATGTTGATGGCATCGGTCTTGAACGTGGCGCGCAGACCTTGGTCGCCGAAGTCCACCCAGAGTGCTTCGTGCGAATCGGCGTGTCCGTAGACCTTCACCAGCCCGCTCGACCGGGACTGATCCACCTGAACCGCGTTGAAGTTGTCGGCGTCGAAATGGTTGCCGAACAGACCTGCGTAGTAAGGAGCGTCGCTGTAGACACCCTCGCCGACCAGCGTGTCCCGGTTGTTGGCCTGGGCTGAGAGGAGGCCGGAGCCGTTGAAGCGCACTTCCCCGCTGGCCAGGGTCACGTCGTTGTTGCCGGAGCGCAGATCGAACACATCCGAGCCACCGCCGCCCTGCAGGGTGACCTGCACCCGCGACACGCTGGTGGCGCCGTAGCGGGTGAACACGTCGTTGAAGTTGCTGCCGTGGAAATGCTGGATGCCCCGGTACACGGCAAAACCTTCGGCCCCTGTGCCGGTGTGGATCGAGTGGCCGGCCTTGGTGGCGGCGTCGGTGCTGGCGGCCAGCATCCAGCTGGCCGCGTCCCGGCCCGGGCTGTGGATGCCATCCCGGATGAAGCCGGCGATCAGGTCGGTACCGGCTGCATTGATCTGGGGCCGCAACGACTCGTTCAGCAAGTACAGGTCTTCACCCTGGCCACCCAGCACAGTCACCTTGTTGTTGAAGATGTAGAACTGGTTGGTCGAATCCACTTCGGAGCCGCTCGCATCGATCCGCATGAGCGGGGCGGGCACATCCAGGTTGATGTCGGCGAGGTGGAGTTGGGCCTCGGGGCGGATCAGGTAGGTGGCCAGGCCACCGCTGGTGTTGGCCAGCTCCACGTTGATGACGTGCCGGCCTGCGAGGTTGTTGCCCGAAGCCACGCCTTCGATCTCGGCGTCGGTGTCGTAAAAGTGCACGTCGGGCGTGGTGTCGACCACGCCGTCGACCACCTGCGACACCACCACCGACTTCATCACCTTGACCTTGCCGTTCTGAGCGAAGGTGAAATCGTCGATCTGGTTGGCAATGTCGTAATGACGGTCCGCGGTACCCATCAAGAGCGCTTGCTGCAGTACCCGCTGTGACAACGGATCTTGCCCTTCGTCGGGGTGGTTCTCCAGCGCAGCCACGCGCTCCCGCACCGCAGTCCTGAATTGCTCCGGGGTGGTGCCCATGCCGAGAGCGCCGTAAAGGGCCTC
>JANPKR010000333.1:0-17834 GCA_031426175.1 Hydrogenophaga sp.
GCGCTGCAGCGCGTTGGCGTCGACACCGCCCGTGAGCACCTTGCCACTGGAGGGCAACACGTTGTTGTAAGCGCGGGCCAGGCGGGTGATGGAGTCCAGCATGATGACGACGTCTTTGCCGAGTTCGACCAGGCGCTTGGCTCGCTCGATCACCATTTCGGCCACGTGCACGTGGCGCGCAGCAGGCTCGTCAAAGGTGGAGGCAATGACTTCGCCCCGCACCGTACGCTGCATCTCGGTCACTTCTTCCGGGCGCTCGTCCACCAGCAGCACCATGAGCACCACCTCGGGGTGATTGGCGGAAATGGCATGGCAGATGTGCTGCATCATGACCGTCTTGCCACTCTTGGGCGGCGCCACGATCAGCGCTCGCTGGCCTCGGCCAATGGGCGCGATGATGTCGATCACGCGACCTGTGATGTTCTCTTCGCTCTTGATGTCCCGTTCCAGACGCATCTGCTCCTTGGGAAACAGCGGCGTCAGGTTTTCGAACATGATCTTGTGCTTGTTGTCCTCCGGGGGCAGGCCGTTGATCTTGTCGAGCTTGTTGAGTGCGAAGTAGCGCTCGCCGTCTTTCGGAATGCGGACCTCGCCCTCGATCATGTCGCCGGTGTGCAGGTTGAAGCGGCGGATCTGGCTGGGCGAGATGTAGATGTCGTCGGTGCTGGCGGTGTAGCTCGTGTCGGGAGCGCGCAGGAAACCGAAGCCGTCGGGCAGCACTTCCAGCACGCCGTCGGCGTACACCAGCTCACCGCCCTTGGCGCGCTTCTTGATGATGGCGAACATCAGCTCCTGCTTGCGCATGCGGCCGGTGTTTTCTATCTCAAGCGCTTCAGCCTGCTTGAGGACTTCAGACACGTGCAGTGCCTTGAGTTCGTTGAGGTGCATGGAATTCACTCCGGGGGGGAGTTGAGTCGGGAACCGGGGGAGGGGGCGCTGGCGTCCGGATGTCGAACGGTGCGCAAATGAGAGGCGGGGTCTGTCTCGGATCCGCCTGCGGGAAATTATGACAGGAAAAGAATGCGGCTGAAAAGGCGCCCGGGCATTGCACCCAGGCACGCGTCAAAGGAAATCAGGCCAGTTGCTGGTCGATGAATGCGGTGAGCTGGGCCTTGCTCATGGCGCCCACCTTGGTGGCGGCGAGTTGACCGTCCTTGAACAGCATCAGCGTGGGGATGCCACGAATGCCGAACTTGGCGGGCACGTCGCGGTTGTCGTCCACGTTGAGCTTGGCGATCTTGAGTTTGCCGTCGTAAGAGCCGGCCACTTCATCAAGGATGGGCGCAATCATTTTGCAAGGGCCGCACCATTCGGCCCAGAAGTCGACCAGGACGGGCGCCTGCGCTTCCAGCACATC
Organism: Hydrogenophaga sp.; assembly: GCA_031426175.1. Classification (GTDB taxonomy): domain Bacteria; phylum Pseudomonadota; class Gammaproteobacteria; order Burkholderiales; family Burkholderiaceae_C; genus Hydrogenophaga. Next base: position 1,358 of record JANPKR010000333.1, read on the forward strand.
GGCCTGGAAGCTTGCATCGGAAACATGTTTGATCAGGTCGCTCGCCATGATTCATCCTAAAAAACGTTGAATGGGGAGGTTAAAGTTTGGGCACATGCGCGGGGTTCAAGAGCTTGAGGGTCACCGCCGGCCAACCAGTCCGCGCCATTGTGACAGAAACCCCCATTTCATGACGCCAGCCAACCCGCCTGCAGGATCCGGTGTTCCCGCCTCGCCCAAGCGAGAAATCGAAGGCGGTACCAGTGATTGGTCATTGCTGATCGAGACCTTGTCCCAGACGCTGGCCGAGCGTGGGATCGAAGCTGGCAACGCGCTGGTGCTGGTGCCCTACGCACAACTCATGGATGTGGGTCGTCGCGCCTGGGCGACCCACCAGCCCGATGGCTTCGCGCCGCGCTTCGAATCGAGTCGCAACTGGGCCGCATCGCTGCAGCCCTTCATGCCGGGCGCCACCGATCTCAGCATGGACATGGCGCGCGACTCCCTCGTGGCGGCGGCCTTCATCGACCGTGTGGCGCCCGTCCGGGCCGACGCCGAGTTGCGCTCCGTGATGGTCACGCGATTGGTGGAGGCTGCTCGGCAACTCGCACCGCTGGCTGCTGCGGTGCCACCAGAGCAACGCACAGCCTGGGCCGAATTGTTGCAGCCGTCGTTGCTGCCGGGCCCGGCCTCGCTTCAGTGGGAAGGCCTGGTCGCCACGTTGGCGCTGACCTGGGCGAGCACATCCGCCTACGCCACCGACGTGTTGTGGAGCCCGCAGGCCAGTCCCGGTGTCGGGGCGCAGGCGCTGGTGGCGCTGCAGGGTTTTCAGACCGATCCGCTGGCCGCGGCGCTGCTGGCCCATTGGGGTGAGCGCGCGCTGAGCCTCCCATGGCCGGTGGGTGGATTCAGCGCTTCGCAGTGGTCGTTGCACGGCTGCGATGACGCCGAGGACGAAGCGCAACGGGCAGCCGCTTGCCTGGTTGCGCGGGTCAACGAAGGCCATGTTCCTGTGGCCCTGGTCGCCACTGACCGGCTGCTCACCCGGCGCATCAGTGCGCTCTTGCACAGCGCGGGTGTGGTTGTGCGCGACGAGACCGGCTGGAAACTTTCCACCACCCGCGCCGCCGCCCAACTCATGAGTTTGCTGCGTGCGGCTTCACCGCGTGCTTCCATGGACGACGTGCTGGATTTTCTCAAGCAGGCGCCGCGCTGGCCAGAAGACGCTGTGCTCACGCTGGAGCAGCTTGCGCGTGAAGCCGGTGTTTCTCAGTGGCGCGCCGCCGTGCGCACAGCCAGTCTGTCGCAGGCCATGCCGGCAGGCCTGGTGGACATGTTGGAAGAACTGCAGTCGCCGCGAAGTCTGGTGAACTGGCTGGACGCGGTGGCCAAGGCCCTGAAGGCCACCGGCCTGTGGGATGCGCTTCGGGCCGATTCAGCGGGTCAGCAGGCCCTGGAGGTGCTTCGCCTGGAGGAAGGCGCGGCGCGAGAACTGGCCGAGATTGGTGAGACCGCTGGCCATTCAGGGACCAGCCGATCCGCCGCCCGCAAGCCGCTCGCCCTGTTCGCGGCCTGGGCGCGCGACGTGCTGGAGGGTGCGACCTTCATGCCGCGTGGCACCGGCGAAGCGGCGGTGGTGATCCTCCCGATGGCCCAGATGCTCGGCCGCTCCTTTGCTGCCACGGTGGTGCCGGGCTGCGACGAGGTGCATCTCAACCCCAGCCCGGAACCACCCGGCTCCTGGACAGCTGCGCAGCGCGAGTTGCTGGGACTGCCTTCACGCGAGACCCTGACCCTGGCGGCAGCGACTGCATGGCAGTCGTTGTTGCGCATGCCACGGCTGGACGTGTTGTGGCGCACGCAGGAGCTGGGTGAGCCGGTGATGCCGAGCGCCTGGGTGCTGGCGTTGCAGGCCGAAGCAGCGCACCAAGCAGACGACCCACGCATCCCCATGACGCTGGTGTCAGCTCCCTCCCTGCGCCCCGCGCCTTCGGCCGCCGATGTGTTGCCTGGTGCGCTTTCGGCCAGCGCCTACCAGGACCTGCGCGACTGCCCGTACCGGTTTTTCGCCATGCGCCAGCTGCGGCTGGTCGACGCACCCGAACTCGCTGCCGAGCCTGACCAACGTGACATGGGCAACTGGCTGCACGCGGTGTTGCGCGCCTTCCACGAACAACGCGGCGATGCACGCCCCGGAATGGAGGCCGACCGCGCCGCGCTCGACCAGCTGGCCCTGGACACCGCCGCTGCCATGGGCCTGAACGCAGGCGAGGGCGGTGCGGGCTTCCTGCCCTATGAGGTGGTGTGGCCCGCCACGCGCGACGGTTACCTGCAATGGTTGGCCACGTTCGAAGCCACGACGGAGCGACCCGGCCCGCGCTTCGTGCAGGCCGAAGCGGTGATGACATCCACCGTGGGTCCGTGGAAGCTGTACGGGAAGCTTGACCGGGTGGACGCGCAGGACAGCCCGGAGGGCCCGATCCCGTTCGTGATCGACTACAAAACCGAGAGCCGCAAGACCACCACCGACCGATTGAAAGAGCCGCTTGAAGACGTGCAGCTCGCGTTCTACGCCGCGCTGCTGCCCGACGACACCTTGCGCGCCGCCTACCTGAGCATCAACGACCGACCAGGTTCCACGGCGGGTGACACAGCCACCAGGCTGGTTGAACACACCGAGGTGCTGGAGGCGCGCGAACAGCTGCGCGCCGGCCTTTCGCACGACATGGCTCGTGTGGCCGCCGGCCACCCCATGACTGCGCTGGGTGAGGGCCGCGTGTGCGAGTTCTGCACGGCGCGCGGCCTGTGCCGCAAAGATTTCTGGAGCCTCGCATGAGCCCCCGCCCGGCCGCGCCGAAGGGGGCTCGCACCGCAGCCCCAAGGGCGAAGGTATTCCGATGAGCACCGGAGCTGCCTACCGCATCAACGGCGCGCCCGTGTCCCGCGATGCTTTTTATGCGCTGGCATGCGACCCGGCGCGCAGCATCGCGGTGGAAGCATGCGCCGGCGCCGGCAAGACCTGGATGCTGGTCTCGCGCATTCTGCGTGCGCTGCTCGACGGCTGCCCGCCGCAAGACATTCTGGCGATCACCTTCACCAAGAAGGCCGCCGGCGAAATGCGCAAGCGCCTTGGAGAAGAGCTGCGCCGCTGGGCCGATCTGTCGGACGCCGAGCTGATGGACGTGTTGCGCCAGCGCGGCTTGAGCACGGCCGATGCCGAGCGTCGCGCGCCCGAGGCCCGCAGTCTGCATGCGCGGGTGACAGCGCTGGGTCGACCGGTGCAGGTGCGCACCTTCCACAGCTGGTTCGCCGCCTTGCTGCGCGGTGCGCCGCTGTCGGTGCTGCAGGAGCTGCGGTTGCCGGTGAATTACGAATTGCTCGAAGACGACACGCAGGCGGTGGAGCAGGTGTGGCCGCGCTTCTATGGCGCGCTCGCCGCCAACGCGCCTGATCGCCGGGACTTTGTGGATGCCGTGAGCACACACGGCCGTTTTCAGACGCAGCAGGCGCTGCGCAAGGCCCTGCAGAAACGCGTGGAGTTCGCGCTGGCCGATGCGGCGGGCGTGGTGCAGAGCTCGGTGGATTCCATGGTCGAGCAGTTCCCCGAGTTCGGGGGCTTCGACGATCCGCTGCACTGGTTGGTGGAGCATGTGCCCACCTGCAGTTTGTTGTCGGCTGCCGCCATCGCGCTTGGCCGGGCCAGCGCTGTGACCTTTGCGGCCAAGGGCGTCGAGCTTGAAGAGGCCCTGACCAACCGCCACGGCGCTGGTGTGATCGACGCACTGCTCACGCAAAAGAACGAGCCCCGCAAGTTCAGCGACAAACTTGCGGGCATCGATCAGGTGCGCGCCGCGCAAGACCTGGCCATGCGTGCGCTCGCCGCCCGCTCGCAACACCAGGCCTGGTTGCACCACCAGCGCATGGCTCGGCTGACGCGCGTGTTGCTCACCAGCTTTGCCGCGCTCAAGCACGAGCGCGGCTGGGTCGACATGAACGACGTGGAGTCTGCCGCACGCCGCCTGCTGGGCGACGCCGAACTCTCCGGCTGGCTGCAGCAGCGGCTGGACGCGCGCGTGTGCCATGTGTTGATCGATGAATTCCAGGACACCAACCCGCTGCAGTGGCAGGCGCTTTACGGCTGGCTCTCGGCTTATGCCGGCGCCGGCCCGGGCGAAGCGCCTTGCGTGTTTCTGGTAGGTGATCCCAAGCAGTCCATCTACCGCTTTCGCCGCGCCGAGCCGCAGGTGTTCAAGGCAGCGCAGGCGTTTGTGGTGCAGGGACTCTCAGGTGCCTTGCTGAGCTGCGACCACACCCGCCGCTGTGCACCCGCCGTGGTGGATGCGCTCAACAGCGCCATGCTCGCCGCCGTGCAGGCTGGTGAATACAGCAGCGATTTTCGTGAGCACACCACCGAAAGCCAAGAGCCTGGCGCGGTGGTGGCCTTGCCGCAAGTGCCACGCACTGCTCGCGAACGCGACGGCGGCCAAGACGGCGATGCCGTCTGGCGCGACAGCCTGGTCGCGCCGCGCGTGCTGCTTGAAGACACCATGTCCGCGCTTGAGGCGCGCCAGGCGGCCGACTGGGTCGCTGACGAGATCCACTCGGGCCGCTTGAGCCCCGGTGGCCTGATGGTGCTGGCGCGTCGACGCGAGCGCCTGGCCTGGATGTTCGAGGCGCTGCGAGAACGCGGCGTCGCCAGCGAACAGCCCGAGAAACTGGACCTGTGCGAATCACCCGCCGTGCAGGATGTGGTCGCGCTGCTGGACGTGCTCGTGTCCACGCGCCACGACCTGAGCCTGGCGCGTGCGCTGAAGTCGCCGCTGTTCGGCTGGAGCGACGACGCGCTGGCGTGGATGGCCCGCTTGCAGCAACACTGGACCGTGCGGCCCGGTGTGGAAACCAAGCCGGTGAAGCCGTCGTGGTGGACCGTGTTGCAGCGCTTTGCCGATCTGCCCGAGCAGGAGCGTTTCGGTTTGCCGAGCGTTCCCGAGCCGCTGGCGCAAGCGTTCAGCACCGCTGCCCGTCGCCTGCTGCGATACCAACAGTGGGTGCAGAGCTTGCCGCCCCACGACGCGCTCTCCGCCATCTTCGGCGATGGCGACGTGCTCGGGCGCTTTGCGCAAGCCGTGCCGTCCAGCCAGCGCGCGGGCGTGTTGGCGCAGCTGCGCGACCTGCTGGCCAACGCACTCGCGCAGGACGGCGGGCGTTTCCTCACACCGTACCGTTTCGTGCGTGCGCTCAAGGCGGGTGGCATCAAGGCCACACCCACGCACAACAGTGGTGCCGTGCGCCTGCTCACCATCCACGGTGCCAAGGGCCTGGAGGCCGACACCGTGCTCATGCTCGATACCGACACCGGCTCTTCGCGCCCTGAGAGCATGGGTGTGCTGATCGACTGGCCGGGCGAAGCTTCGGTACCGCGCCGCTTCGTGTTTCTGGCCAGCGAGAAGAACCCGCCGGCTTGCGCGGCCAGTGCCCTCGCGCTGGAGCAGCAGGCCCGTTCGCTCGAAGAACTCAACGCCTTGTACGTGGCGCTCACGCGGGCCGAAACGCGGCTGGTGATCTCCAGCTTCGAGCCTCATGCACGCGGCAGCACCGCCACCACCTGGTACGAACGACTGTTGCCGCTCTCGCAGCCGCTGGAGATTCCCGCCCCAACGGCCGGGCGCGCAACGGAAGACACCGCAACGGCCGAAACCTTCCGCCTGCTCGCGCTGCCGGCTTTGACACGCGCGGCGACACCCAAGCCTGTTGAGCCGGAGCCAGCCGACGACGAGCGCACCCGCGTCGGTCTGGCGCTGCACCGCCTGCTGCAGTGGCACCCCACCCCTGCGCTCGGCTTCGACTGGACCACCGCACACACGCAGGCCGTGGCGCGCGAGTTCGCGCTCAGCCCCGCGCTGGCCACTCAGGCGCAAACCATGGCGCGGCGCATCGTGCAAGGCGAAGCCGCCTGGGCGTGGGACGACGGCGTGGTCGACCACGCCGGCAACGAGGTCGACATCTTTCATGCGGGCGAACTGCTGCGGCTGGACCGCCTGGTGCGCCGCTGCGACACCGGCGAATGGTGGGTGCTCGATTTCAAGAGCGCGGAGAGCCCGGAGCAACAGTTGGACCTGCTGGCGAAAATGCAGCGCTATCGCCAGGCGGTACAAGCCGCGCGGCCTGGCGCCGTGGTGCGCCTGGCATTCATCAACCTGCATGGTCGTTTGATCGAACTGCAAGACACATCGATCACTTCATGAACGACTTCAACGCATTCCCACTTCTCCACGTTGATGTGGCCATCATCGGCGGCGGCCCCGCCGGCCTCATGGCCGCCGAAGTCTTGAGCCGCACTGGCCTGGCCGTGCACCTGTTCGACGCCATGCCCTCGGTCGGGCGCAAGTTCTTGCTGGCCGGCAAGGGCGGGATGAACTTGACGCACGCCGAGCCGTTGGAGAGTTTTGTCACCCGCTACGGCGCCGCGCAGGACCGCATGCAAGCCTTGTTGAAGCATTGGGGCCCGCAAGCCGTGCGCGACTGGGCTGCGGGCTTGGGCATCACCACCTTCGTGGGCACCTCCAACCGCGTGTTCCCCACCGACATGAAAGCCGCGCCATTGCTGCGCGCCTGGCTGCACCGCTTGCGACACCCGGGGGAGCGTGGGGTGCCAGTGGCATTTCATATGCGTCATCGCTGGCAAGGCTGGACCAACGGAGGCGATGGACCGCTGGTCTTCGATGCGCCGTCTGGGCGGGTGCAAGTGCAAGCTCGCGCCACCGTGCTCGCCTTGGGCGGTGCCAGCTGGGCCCGGCTGGGTTCCGACGGCGCCTGGCTCCCTTGGCTGCAGGCCGCTGGCGTGGCAGTGAGTCCACTGGTACCCAGCAACTGCGGTTTTGATGTGTCGGGCTCCGCATCACACGGTGGGGCGAAAGGCTGGAGCCCCCATTTCAGCGAGCGCTTTGCGGGCCAGCCGTTCAAGTCGGTTGCCATCTACGCCACCGACAGCCTGGGGCAGCACTTCCACCGCAAGGGCGAATTCGTGGCGACTGCCACGGGTGTCGAAGGCAGCCTCATCTATGCCGCCTCCAGCCTGTTGCGCGACGAGATCGCGCGCAACAAGCAGGCCTGCTTCGAGATCGACCTCTTGCCCGACCGCAGCGCCGAGTACGTGCTGGCCCAGGTGAACCATCCGCGCGGCTCTCGCAGCTTGTCGAGCCACCTCAAGAGCCGGCTCGCGCTGGACGGCATCAAGATGGGCCTCCTGCACGAGCGGCTGGACAAGGAAGCGATGAACGATCCCGCGCGTTTGGCCGCCGCCATCAAGGCCTTGCCGATCACCGTGAGCGCGGCCCGGCCGATTGATGAGGCGATCAGCAGCGCGGGCGGCGTGGGTTGGGAGGCGTTGAACCCGGACCTGATGGTCGAAGCGAAACCGGGCTTGTTTTGCGCCGGCGAAATGCTGGCCTGGGAAGCTCCCACCGGGGGTTATCTGCTCACGGCCTGTCTGGCCAGTGGTGTGGTGGCGGGCGAGGGCGTGGAGCGCCACCTTCGACAGTCTGGGCCAGCCTGAAAACAGAAACGCGCCCGGCGGGCGCGTTGTACGAAGAAGGTGACGAGCCTTGACCCCGGCACTGGATTCACAGTTAGGGCTGCTTGGTTCCCCACCTGACCCGGTTGGCCGCTTCACCATGCGGGAAGGCCCGTCGGGGGTGATTGTAGGCGATGCGCTGTGCCGTCGCAGGGCTTGGGCCTGTAACCCGCCGCTTAGAATCGACCGCATGTCCTATGTCGTTCTTGCCCGCAAGTACCGCCCGCGCAATTTCACCGAAATGGTGGGTCAGGGCCATGTGGTGCAAGCCCTCTCGAACGCACTGATTACGCAGCGGCTGCACCACGCCTACCTGTTCACCGGCACGCGCGGTGTGGGCAAGACCACCGTCTCGCGCATCTTGGCCAAATCACTGAACTGTCTGGGCGCCGACGGGCAGGGCGGCATCACCGCCGAGCCTTGCGGCGTGTGCCAGGCCTGCACCGACATCGACAGCGGCCGCTTCGTGGACTACACCGAACTCGACGCCGCTTCCAACCGCGGTGTTGACGAGGTGCAGGCACTGCTCGAGCAGGCGGTCTACAAGCCGGTGCAGGGCCGCTTCAAGGTCTTCATGATCGACGAGGTGCACATGCTGACCAACACGGCGTTCAACGCCATGTTGAAGACGCTGGAAGAGCCGCCTGAGTACCTCAAGTTCGTGCTGGCAACGACCGATCCGCAGAAGGTGCCGGTCACCGTGCTGTCGCGTTGCCTGCAGTTCAACCTGCGGCCGATGGCGCCCGAGACGGTGCAGGCGCACCTGCTGCAGGTGTTGCAGGCCGAGCAGGTGCCGGCCGACACCCAGTCCTTGCGCCTCATCTCGCGTGCCGCGCGCGGCTCCATGCGCGATGCGCTCTCGCTCACCGATCAGGCCATTGCGTTCGGCGGCGGGCAGTTGCAAGAGGGCACAGTGCGCCAGATGCTGGGCGCGGTGGACCGCTCGTATGTGCTTCGCCTGATCGATGCGCTGGCCCGGGCTGATGGCGCGACGGTGGTCGACACCATCGACGCCCTGCGCCTCAACGGTCTGAACGCGGCCACCACATTGGAAGACATGACCGGCGTTCTGCAACGTATGGCGGTGCTGCAGGCGGTGCCGGGCCGTGCCCCGGCCGATGGCCTGGAAGATCCCGACGAGATCGAGATCGAGCGTCTGGCGGGCAGTCTGCCGGCGGACGAAACCCAGCTGCTTTACAGCCTGTGCCTGCACGGCCGCGCCGAACTCGGTCTGGCCCCCGACGAATACGCCGGTCTCACCATGGTGCTGCTGCGGTTGCTGGCGTTCAAGCCCGCAGGCTCGGTGATCACCGCAGCGGAAAAAAAAACTCTGAAAGTCGCTGAGGCAGTGCCCTCAGCGGCGGTGGTTGCTGCGCCGGCGGCTGCACCGGTGCTGCGCTCTGCACCGGTGGTCGCACCCGCCGGTCCCGATGTGGCCGCACCCGCGCCCAAGCGGGTGGCTGTTGCGCCCCCCGCTGGTGCCGTTCTGGCGCCACAAACCGCTCCGGTGGCTGCCCCAGCGAGCCAGGCTTCGGCACCGCCCGAACTGGACGAAGCCCCCTGGCCCGACGAAGACGGCCCACCCTGGGAAGAAAATCCCGAACCCTCACCCGCCCCGAGCCGCACCGTGGCCATTCCCGTGCGCGACGCGGGCGAGCCGGGCCGCGCAGACCGACCTCAACTTCGCGCGACAGCAACACCCCCCGGGCTCGCGCCGCTGGCGCCCAGCGAAGAGGGTGACTTCTGGTTCGATGCCGTCATGCAACTGGTGCGCGCCGAAGCGATTTCGGCGCTCGTGCGCGAACTCGGTCTGCAGTCGCAACTGGTGGCACGCGACACCGACCGCTGGGTGCTGCGCGTGGAGCGCGAGTCGCTCAACCAGGGCAACAGCCGCGAACGCCTGGCTGCCGCCCTGCAAACCATCGGCCACCAGGTGCGTCTGGTGGTGGAGATCGGCACCGTGAGCGATTCACCTTCGCGGCGGCTCGCGCTGGAGGCCGAGCGGCTGCAGCGCGAGGCCGAAGCGCAGATCATGGGCGATCCGTTCGTGCAAACCATGATGCGCGACTTTGGCGGCAGAATCGTTCCCGGCACGCTCAAGGCCACCCGGGCCTGAGCCCTCTCATTCATTTCCACAAAGAAAGACACACAGCATGTTCAACAAAGGACAACTCGCCGGCCTCATGAAGCAGGCGCAGGCCATGCAGGACAACCTGAAAAAGGCGCAGGACGAACTGGCTTTCGTGGAAGTCACGGGCGAGTCGGGCGCTGGCTTGGTCAAGGTGCTCATGACCTGCAAGCACGACGTCAAACGCATCACCATCGACCCCAGTCTGCTGACCGACGACAAGGACATGCTTGAAGACCTGGTGGCCGCGGCCTTCAACGCCGCGGTGCGCAAGGCCGAAGAGACCTCGGCCGAGAAGATGGGCAAGATCACCGCCGGCATGCCGGGCCTGCCCGGTGGCATGAAGTTTCCTTTCTGACCGCCGCAGCCCGATTGCATGGCCGAAGCGCATTCCCTTGAACACCTGGTTCAGGCCCTGCGCCGCCTGCCGGGGGTGGGCGTCAAGTCGGCCCAACGCATGGCGTTTCATTTGCTGCAGCACGACCGCGAAGGCGCGTTGACCCTTGCACGGGCGCTGGTGCATGCGGCCGCATCAGTGCAGCACTGCGCGCTGTGCCACACCTTCACCGAAGACACCATCTGCCACACCTGCCTGGACCCGCGGCGCGACCGCAGCCAGCTGTGTGTGGTGGAAACGCCGGCCGACCAGGCTGCGATGGAGCGCACGGGTGCGTACAAGGGACTGTTCTTCGTGCTGATGGGCAAGCTCAGCCCTCTGGACAATGTGGGCCCAAAAGATATCGGCTTGCAGAAGCTGTTCGACCGCATCGACGCGCCCGCGCAAACACCGACCGACGTGTCTGAAGTGCGAGAGGTGATCCTCGCGACCAACTTCACCGCCGAAGGTGAAACCACCGCCCATGTGATTGCCCAGGCGCTGAAGGGGCGCGGTGTGCAGGTCACGCGGCTGGCGCGCGGCGTGCCGGTGGGCAGCGAGCTTGAATACGTGGACCTGGGCACCATTGCCCACGCGCTGGTGGACCGGCGCTGAACCACACAGATTCACTTTTCCTGAAAGAACCAACCCATGAAACTGGCGGGATTGACCGTGGCTTACTGGTGCGTGCTGGTGGCGTCGCTGTTGCCGATCGTTTGCGCAGGTCTCGCGAAGTGGGGCATGTTTTCCAAACCCAGGCGCCAGGGCGGCTATGACAACAACCATCCGCGCCAGTGGCTTGCCCAGCAGACCGACTGGCGCGCCCGTGCCAATGCAGCGCAGGCCAACAGCTTCGAAGCACTGCCGTTCTTCATCGGCGCGGTGATCATTGCGCACCAGCTCGGCGCTTCGCAATTGCGCCTGGACGTGCTGGCTTTCCTCTACATCGTGCTGCGCCTCCTGTACATCATGATGTACGTCGCCGACCTGGCCACGGTGCGCAGCCTGGTGTGGGTGCTGGCGCTGGTGGCGAACATCGCCATCCTGTTTGCTTGAACCGCCGCGGTTGTTTGCGCCGTTACATCGGCTTGCAAAAAACACCCTGAAGTGGCTCCGTACAAACCCGCTCGGGAATGGTCCCGATGCGGGTTTTTTGTTCGACATCTAGGCTCCGTGTATTCATAAAGCAATACAGAGAGGCTGCGCGGGCATGTTGAATCGGAGAGACTGGGGAAGGGTGGCGGCGGCGATGGCCCTCTCGGCTGGGCTGCCGGATGCGCGCACCCAATCGGCACCATCACCTGCGTCCTCATCCGCCGTGCCTGGCCCGCGCAGTGCGCCCAAGCTGGTGATCGCGGTGGACAATCGCATCGATTTCTCTTGTCTTCCCCTGACCATTGCCGACCGGCTGGGTTACTTCGGCGCCGAGGGCCTGGATGTCGACGTTCGCGACTTTCCCGACGCTGCCCAGTCGCTGCAAGCGCTCGTCTCGGGCGCGGCGCACGCGGTTTCCGGCACCTACAGCAGCACCATTGCCGGGCAGATGCGTGGTCAGTCCCTGCAGTCGTTCGTGCTCCAGGGGCGCACGCCGCAAATCGCGGTGGGCGTGTCGACCAAGACCATGGGGCAATACCGGCAACTGGACGATCTGCGCGGCAAGCGGGTGGGTGTGCAGGCGCTGGGGTCGCCCGCCCACCGCGTGGCTCGCGCAGTCTTGAGCCGTGGCGGGATCAAGGCAAATGATGTGCAGTTTGTGGCCATGCCCAACGCCTGGGCCGCTGTCTCCGCGTTCCGCAGCGGCGCGATTGATGCCATCAGCTACACCGATCCGACCATCACCCAGCTGGAGCAGGCGGGCGAGCTGCGCGTGGTGGCCGACACGCGCAGCCTGCGCGGCAATGCCGATGTGTTCGGCGGTCCGATGCCATCGGCCTGCCTGTGCGCCACCAGCGAATTCCTGACCCAGTTTCCACGTGCCAGCCAGTCCATCGCCGACGCGATGGTGCATGCGCTCAAGTGGCTGCAGACAGCGGGACCGTCCGACATCATCAAGGTGGTGCCGGAGCGCTACTTTCAGGGGGATCGGTCGCTTTACCTGGCAGCGTTCAACCGGGCGCGTGAGGCCTGGTCGCCCGACGGGCTGATGCCCGCCGAAGGACCCGAGATCGCCGCACGCCTCGTGGCCCAGTTTGACGAGCCGGGCTCCATGGACCGGTTCAACCTCGCGAGCACCTTCACCAACGTGTTTGCGCGCAAGGCCAAGGCCCGTTTCAGGGCCTGAGGGACGCGGAACTTCAGCGCTTCTTTTCGACCTTGGCGCTTGAGGCCACGCGGGTCTTGGCGCTGCTCGTGGAAGCGGTCTTGGCGGAGGTCTTCTTCGTGGCCACGGCCTTGGCCTTGGTGGGTTGGCTTGCGCTCCTGGCGACCTTGCGTGTGTTGCCGGCGGCAGCTGCCTTTTTCGTGCTCGGTGCACTCGGGGCCTCCGCCAGCGACACCCGCTTGGGCAGCATCAGCGTGACTTGCTGACCGGGTTTGAGCGCAGCGTTCACCGCCAGCTTGTTCCAGCCCGCCACGCTCACTGCGCTCACGCCATAGCGCTGCGCCAGACGAGCGAGGGTGTCACCTTTGCGGGCCTTCACCACCGAACGCCGCAAGACGACCTCGGGCTGCAGGTTGAGCTGGGCGTTGTCGGCCACGTGCAGGGGCACGTCGCTGTTGCGCTGACCGGTGCGTGGCACCAGCAGGCTGGAGCCGGCACGCAGGCTCATGCGGGGTGGAATGTTGTTGACGTCGCGCAGCTCGTCTTCGCTCATGCCCACGCGCGATGCGGCTTGCGCCACCGTCATGGTGGAGGGAACGACCCAGGCGGTCCAACTGGCCAGCGGGCCGGTGTGGGCGGTCAGCTTGTTCTGGAAGATGACGGCGTTGTCCCAGGGCAGCAAGATGTTGGGCGTTCCAGCCGCCATGACCACGGGTTGTTTCAGAGACGGGTTGAGTGCACGAAAGTCGGCTTCGCTCACCTCGGCCAGGCGCGCAATCACGGCAACGTCGATATCGCGGTCGAGCGTGACGGTGTCAAAGAACGGGTGGTTCCCGATCAGGGGCAGGGTGGTGTTGTAGGCCTGTGGTCGGGCCATGATGTTTTTGACGGCCTGCAGCTTGGGCACATAGGTGCGTGTTTCCAGCGGCATGTTGATGTCCAGGTAGCCTGTGGGCAGGCCCTGGCGCTGGTTGTTCGTGATGGCGCGGTTCACATTGCCCTGGCCCCAGTTGTAGGCGGCCAGCGCGAGGTGCCAGTCGCCGAAGCGGCGGTGGAGTTGCTGCAGGTAGTCGAGCGCGGCGCGGGTGGAAGCCAGCACATCACGGCGGTCGTCGCGAAAGGCGTTCTGTTTCAGGTCGAACGACTGGCCCGTGGCAGGCATGAACTGCCACATGCCTGCAGCGCGCGCGCTGGACACGGCCTGCGGGTTGAAGGCGCTTTCAATGAAGGGCAGCAGAGCCAGCTCCATCGGCATGTTGCGGCGTTCGATCTCTTCGACGATGTGGAACAAGTAGCGGCTGGAGCGCTCGGTCATGCGCTGGATGTAGTCGGGTCGGGTTGCGTACCAACGTTCCTGGTCTCGCACCAGGTCGTTGTCCAGGTCGGTCATGGCAAAACCGCGGCGGATGCGCTCCCACAGGTCGGCCGGTGCGGCCAGTGACGCCACCGGCGGCACGCTGGTGCTCGCCACGCCGATGTCGCTCAGCGGAATGTTGCCCGGCAGGCGGTACGAAGGCAGGCGAGGGGCGCTGGGTGCCGTTGAGACCGGTTCACTGGTCGACGCAGTGCTGGTTGCCGAGCCGGTGTCGACCGTGGCGCAACCCGCGAGGAACAGGCCAAGTGCCAGGGCGGCGACGACATGCCAGCGTGGCTGACGGATGGGATGTGGTGTGAGATGAGGCAATGCGCAGGCGAGGGTCATTTGAAGTTGTTTTTCCAGGTCCGCAGCGTGGCAAAGACCGACACGGCATCGGCGGAGGTCGCGGGCTCGTGGACTTGGGCTGACCGCACCACAGCCGCTTCGGCGGTGCGCAGAAACGGATTGATGCGTTTCTCCAGCCCAATGGAGCTGGGCAGGGTGGGAAAGTTCAGTGCACGTTGTTGCTGGCAGTGCCGTGTGTAAGCAGCGAGGTCGCTGTTGTCTGGCTCGATGGCTTGGGCGAACTTGAGGTTGGAGAGTGTGTATTCGTGGGTGCAGCACACGCGGGTTTCCGTGGGCAGGGCCGCCAGCCGGGTGAGCGAATCGAGCATTTGCGCCGGTGTGCCTTCAAACAGGCGGCCACAGCCCGCGGAGAACAGTGTGTCGCCACAAAACAGCAGCGGCGTGCCTTCGGCCTCAGCCGCATAAAAGGCGATGTGGCCAGCGGTGTGGCCGGGGACCTCGATCACCTCGAAGCGCAGACCCAGCACATCCACATGTTCACCGGCGCCCACACGTTGCAGCGGCTCGGGCATCGGTTCATAAGCCGGGCCGATCACGCGCGCGCCGGTGGCTTCTCGCAGCGCGGCCACGCCCCCGGTGTGGTCGGCGTGGTGGTGTGTGATCAGGATGGTGTCGAGCTGCAGGCCGTTTTGGGAAAGCCAGGCCAGCACACCGCTGGATTCACCCGGGTCCACCACCAGCGCGCGCTGGCCGTCGTGGAGGGTCCAGATGTAGTTGTCGGTGGAGGCCGGCAGGGGAAAGAGTTCCATGGATCGAAGGGGGCGTTGAGGCGGTTCTGGCGTGTAGAGTGCGGGGGTTTGCCCGAAGGCTTGCAGTGTCGCAGACTTCGCCTGTTTCATTGCCCGCTCGACCCCACCCATGCCCGAAAAATTGACTGGTTTGACCGAATGGTTTCAGACCCCGCCAGGCCAGTACCTGCTGGGCTGGGAGCAGACCCAGTTCGACCTGGCGGTGGCCGATCTTTTTGGTTACAACGCACTGCAGCTCGGCCTCAGCGAACTGCAGACGCTCCAGGTCAACCGCATGCCGCACCGCTGGCTGGCCTTGCCCGAAGCCCTGCTACCGACGCAGGTGGTGGCTTGGGCACCTGGCGGGGCCGTGGGTGGCGGCAGTGCCACGGAACAACCAGCCATGAAGGTTTCATTGATCACCGATGCGGCGGCATTGCCCTTTCCGGCCGCCAGTCTGGATCTGGTGGTGTTGCCGCACACGCTGGAACTCAGCGCCGACCCGCACCAGGTCCTGCGCGAGGTGGAGCGGGTGCTGGTGCCCGAGGGGCGTGTGGTCATCTCCGGCTTCAACCCCGGCAGCCTCTGGGGCCTGCGCCAGGGCCGGGCGCGATTGTGCGAGCGCATGGGTGTGACGGCGCTGGGCGCCTCCAACCTCTTCTTGCCGGAGGCTGGCGACTTCATCGGTCCATGGCGCTTGCGCGACTGGCTGCAGCTGCTGAGCCTTGAACTGGAGTCTGACCGCTATGGTTGCTACCGCCCGGCGATGAAGACCGACAAGTGGTTGCAGCGCACCGCGTGGATGGACCGAGCCGGTGCCCGCTGGTGGCCCATTTTTGGCGCGGTCTACTTCGTGGTTGCGGTCAAGCGTGTGCGCGGCATGCGGCTGCTGGGCCCGGCCTGGAAACCCCGGCGCACCGCTTCGCCGGCACCGGTACCGGTGGCGAACCGGCGCTGAATTCTTTCCTTTCAACTGATTTCTGGAGTGAGCGTTTTGAACCATGTGGTGATCTACACCGACGGCGCCTGCAAGGGCAATCCCGGGCCCGGTGGGTGGGGTGTGTACTTGAAGTCCGAGGGACACGAAAAGGAACTCTGGGGCGGTGAGCGTGAAACCACCAACAACCGCATGGAGCTGACCGCTGTGATCGAGGCGCTGGTGGCTCTGAAGCGACCGTGCAGGGTATCGCTGTTCCTGGACAGCGAATACGTGCGCAAGGGCATCACCGAATGGATCCACGGCTGGAAGCGCAAGGGCTGGACGACGGCGGCCAAGCAACCCGTGAAGAACGCAGACCTCTGGCAGCGCCTGGACGCACTGGTGCATGGCGGCATTCACCAGATCGAATGGCACTGGGTGAAAGGCCACGCCGGCGACCCGGGCAACGAGCGCGCGGACGCGCTGGCCAACCGCGGTGTTCCCTCCTGATGAACGCCCCACGCACGTGAGGGGGCGAAGGGAACTTCGCGCGCTGCCGCCCGCTCTGCACTGCTACATTGCGGGATTGTGAGCATGCGACCGATCATCCGGTATGCGCCTTGAGAGCCGCAGTTTCGCCCCGTCAGAACCTTTACTGAACAAAACCATGGCCCAGAAATCGATTTATGTGCTGGTGGCGATTGCAGGCATCGGCCTGGCTTCCGGTGCGGCCTGGTGGCTGCAAAACAGGTCTGCGGCACCTGCCCCCCAGGCGGCTGCCGCACCGGCCG
>JANPKR010000334.1:0-1723 GCA_031426175.1 Hydrogenophaga sp.
GCCGTCTGTCTGGCGCTCGATGCCGGCCAGCATGCTTTTGGCGAAAACTATGTGCAGGAAGGCACGGAAAAGATCGAGACCCTTCGCGGACTCAGACCCGACGCGGTGCTGCAATGGCATTGCATCGGACCGTTGCAAAGCAACAAAACGCGGCCAGTGGCCGAGCGTTTTGATTGGGTTCAATCGGTCGATCGGCTCAAGATCGCCCATCGTTTGAGCGAACAGCGCCCGGTCGGGCTGCCGGACTTGCAGATCTGCCTGCAGGTCAATGTGGACGGTGGCGCGAACAAATCGGGCGTGGCACCGGAGGCGCTGGAAGAACTGGCCCACGCGGTTTCGCGCCTGCCTCGCCTGAGGTTGCGCGGGCTCATGTGCATTCCCGAACCTGCGCCGGACTTCGCAACCCAGCGTGACCTGTTCCTTCGCGCCAAGGCCTTGTTCGATCAGCTCAATGCCCAGGGCCTGGCGCTCGACACCTTGTCCATGGGCATGAGCGACGACCTGGAAGCGGCCGTGGCCGCCGGCTCAACCATGGTGCGCGTGGGGCGGGGTGTGTTCGGCAGCCGACCCGCCAAGGTCACTTCAATGGTTTGACGGCGCCACACGAAGCCGCCAACCACTTGCCCTGCCCATCGAGCGTTGTGCTCACCGGTTTTCCCTGGTGGGTGCTTTTCATCTGCATCGCCATGGTGTAGGCGGTGTCGCCGCTGAAGGTGTAGGTACCTTCCCCCGAGGACGGCGGATTCTTGCAGACAAAGCTCATTTTGAGCGCGTTGGCGCTGCGCGAGGTGATGGTGGTCGTGCACTCGCCCTCGGCCTGCACCGGCATGTCCTGCTTCGCTGCCATGTCGGGTGTGATGCAGACTTTCATGGCCATGCCGCCGCCCGCACCCGCTGTCGGCACAGACATGCCCTGCTTGGCCAGCATGTCCTGCATCATCTTTTTCTCGGCCGGCGACATGCCGGCCATCTGCTGCTGCATCTGCGCCATGGCTTTGTCGATCTCGGGGTTGCCGCCCATCTTCTGGTTGATTTCCCACAGGCCGGGCTTGGTGCTCTGGGCGTGAGCAACAGGGATGCACGCGAAGGCGCTCAGCAACAAGGTGATCGAGATGCGTGTCATGGTGACTCCTGCAGGCGGTGTGCTCCATTGTGCTAAGGCGGCGCGGGCTGTCAACGCCTGTGTGAGCGGATCACACAGAGCATCACGGGGGCGAATCACAGAGGAAGCTGCGAGCTGTTCTTCACCTCTTCCATCACCGCGTAAGTGCGTGTCTCGCGCACGCCCGGCAACTGCCACAGCACGCTGCCGGCGAAGTCGCGGTAGGCGGCCATGTCGGCCATGCGGGTCTTGAGCAGGTAGTCGAAACCGCCGGCGACCATGTGGCACTCCATGATCTCGTCGCGCACCTGCACTGCGGCCTTGAATTCGTTGAACACGTTGGGCGTGGTGCGGTCGAGCAGCACCTCCACGAACACCATCATTCCGCGCCCGAGCTTGAGCGGGTTCAGACGCGCCTCGTAGCCAAGGATGAAACCGTCGCGCTGCAGGCGCTGGGTGCGCGCCAGCACGGCCGTGGGCGAGAGCGCCACCGCCTCGGCCAGTTTCAGGTTGGTGAGGCGGCCGTCGGCCTGCAGCAGCTTCAGGATCTTGAGATCAATGCGGTCGGGTTGGGCAGGGCTGGATTCCATGGCGGTGAATTATCCAGTTACAGGGCCGATT
>JANPKR010000335.1:0-7083 GCA_031426175.1 Hydrogenophaga sp.
GTCGGCGTCGGCCTTGGCGTTCTCGAAACTGGCCTCGGCCTGCGCCAGGCTGGCGCGGCTTTGCAGGCTGTCGGCCTGCGTGGTTTCGCGCGCGAACTCGGCCAGCACCTGGCCCTTGCGCACCACATCACCCACGTTCACGTTCACCGACGCCAGCCGAAGACCATTGAGCTCGGCGCCCACGCTGGCCTCTTGCCACGCGGTGATGTTGCCGTTGGCCTGCAGCCTGATCGGCAGGCTGCTGCGCTCGGGCTGCGCCACCGTCACCGTGAGCGACGGTTTGGGGCCGGCGGCGGCCGCGTCGGGCGCAGGCGCCGCGGGCTTCTTGATGAACACCCAGAAAACCACCAGCAGCACCAGGGCCAGTGCGATGGCCAGCCAGAGCCAGCGTTTGCGCGATGGGGAAGTTGTGGCATTCATGCGGGGTCTTTGAGTGCGTTGGGGTTGTTCACGGGATCGAAGCCGCCACCCAGGGCAACGTAGAGCTGGATCCAGGCGTTGATGCGTTCTTGCTGCAGGTTCACCGCGCTGCTGTCGGCATTGAGCTTGAGGCGGCGCGCCTCTTCCAGCTCGTTGAGGTTGGCCAGGCCCACGCGGTAGCGCGCTTCGGTGCCCTTGAGCGACTGCTCATAACCGGCCACTGCTGTCGCGGTGGACGCCTCCCGCTCGCGCAGGCTGGAGAGCGTCACCAGCGCCTGCTCCACCTCAGCCACGGCCTGGCGCAGCGTGCTGGCGTACGCGATGGCCGCAGACTCGTAGCGGGCCTGTGCATTGTCGGTGCTGGCGCGCAGGCTGTCGCGCCCCAGCAGCGGCAAGCTCAGGCTGATCGGGCCGATGGCCCAGGTGTTGAACGTGCCTTCGTTGCCACCGCCCGAGAACCGGTTGCGCAACACGCTGCCCGAGAGCGACAAGCCGGGCAGCAAGGCCGCCTTGGCCACCCCCACGTCTTCGCTGGCGGCCACCAGCTCGCGCTGAGTGCGGTAGACATCGGGCCGCTGGCGAATCACCTCGGCGGGCACGGCGTTCACCGTCAGCAGGGCGTCCAGACGCTGCGAGGACAGCAAGCCCGGCGCACTGGCCAACTGCTGGCGCACTTCGGGCTCTGGCACGCCGGTGAGCGCCACCAGCGACTTCACCTGCCGCTCGCATGTCTCTTCCTGTTGCTGGAAGCGCGCTGCGCTCTCGGCCCCGCTGGCACGCGCCAGCGCAGCCACCGCCGGCGCGGTGAGGCCGGCTCGCTCGGAGGTGCTGTTGTTCTGCGCCGTGACTGCGCGCGAATCGCGGTCGCGCAGCGCAACCGCAAGCTTTTCGCGGCACAGGCGCTGCGAAAAATAGAGCTGCGCCAGTTCGGACGCCACCAGCACCCGGGCCTCATGCCAGCCGGCAGCCGCCGCGTCCTGCTGCGCCTGCGCACTGCCCAGGCGGGCGGCGCTCTCGCCCCACAGGCCAATGGCCCATGAAGCCTGCAGGCCGGCGCTCAGCGTGGTGCCCAGCGGAATGGTCGGATCTGTGATGCCACGGGTGGCGTTGGCCACCGCGTTCACCTGCGGTCCGTTCTGCGCCTCCACGCCGAACCGTGTGGCGCGAGCGGCAAACACCCGTGCACGGGCAGTTGCAATCGTCGGGCTTTGCGTCTGGGCGCGAGCAATCCAGTCGGTGAGAACCGGGTCGTCGAACCGGCTCCACCAGGTGGTGAGCTCCTGGGTGCTGCCCGCGTGGGCCAGCGGCGGCGCGTACCAGTTGCCGGGGAGCACAACCGCCACATCAGCGGGTGGCTTGGTCACGCTGCAGGCGCCGAGCAGTGCCGCGCACGCCGTCACGGCAAGCAAGTGCTTCATGAAATGGAATCCCTGTTGTTTGGTTTGACCCGGCCTGACTCTAGTCGATGTGCCCTCCCGAACATGTCATTTCATTTCAATCGCGCGACGGTTTGTTTCAATCGTCTTCTGAAGCGTCCAACCCGGGGAACAGCACTTCGGTAAATCCGAAGCGGGTGAAGTCGCGCACCCGCATGGGGTAAAGCTTGCCCCAGAGGTGGTCGCACTCGTGCTGCACCACCCGTGCATGAAAACCCTCGGCCTCGCGGTCGATGGCCTGGCCCCGCTCGTCGAAGCCCTGGTAACGGATGCGCCGCCAGCGCGGCACCACGCCCCGCAGGCCGGGCACCGAGAGACAACCTTCCCAGCCCTCTTCTTCCTCGTCACCCAGCGGCGTGATGACCGGGTTCACCAGCACGGTGCGAGGCACCACCGGCGCATCGGGGTAACGCGGGTTGGACGCGCCGCTGCCGAAAATCACCACTTGCAGGTCCACCCCGATCTGCGGCGCGGCCAGACCAGCGCCGTTGGCCGCCACCATCGTCTCCTGCAGGTCCACCACCAGCTGGTGCAGCTCGGGCGTGTCGAAGCGGGTGATGGGCTGGGCGTGGCGCAGCAGGCGCGGATCGCCCATTTTCAGGATGGTGTGGATGGTCATGGGTTGGACAAGCGGCCAGGATGGGTTTAGTTTCGCTGATCACGACACCCGCTGCGACCACCCGAGGAGAACCCATGAAGAATGCGCTGCTTGCCCTCGCCCTCTTGGTGCCTGCGCTGGGGCAAGCCCAGGGTGCCGAGATCTTCAAAGGTGCCGACCTCGCGCTCGGCGCCAAACTCATCGCCGAGAACCAATGCGCCCAATGTCACACCCGCAAGGTCGGCGGCGACGGCAGCGCAATTTACCGCCCGCAGGGCCGCATCAACTCGGCTGGCTTGCTGCGCGGCATGGTGGAGAACTGCAGCACCCAACTCAACCTGCAGCTGTTCCCGGAAGAAGTCATCGCCATTGCGGCGGTGCTCAACCGGGACCACTACAAATTCAAGTGAGTGATTCCAGCAGGGCCAGCATGCCGGCTTCGTCCAGCACGGCCACCCCCAGCTCGTTCGCCTTGTCCAGCTTGCTGCCGGCCTCGGCACCGGCCACCACGTAGTCGGTCTTCTTGCTCACCGAGCCGGCCACCTTGGCGCCAGCGGCTTCGAGCAGGGCCTTGGCGTCTTCGCGTTTGAGGGTGGGGAAGGTGCCGGTGAGCACGAAGGTTTTGCCCGCCAGCGGCTGGGGTGCGCGCTCGGCGGGTTCGCCCTCTTCCCAGGTCACGCCGCAGGCGCGCAGCTGTTCCACCACCTCGCGGTTGTGCGGCTGGTCGAAGAAGGTGCGGACGCTCTGTGCCACCACCGGGCCCACGTCGTTCACGTCAGACAAGGCCTCCAAACTGGCGTCCATGATGCGGTCAAGCTGGCCAAAATGGCGCGCCAACTCCTTGGCGGTGGCTTCGCCCACGTGGCGGATGCCCAGACCGAACAGAAAGCGCGGTAGCGTGGTTCGCTTGGATTTTTCCAGCGCGGCCAAGATGTTCTGCGCCGACTTCTCGGCCATTCGGTCCAGCGCCAACAGCGACACGAGGCCCAGGCGGTACAGGTCTGGCAACGTCTTGACCACGCCAGCGTCCACCAGCTGCTCCACCAGCTTGTCGCCCACACCTTCGATCTCCACCGCGCGGCGCTGGGCAAAGTGCAGCAGCGCCTGCTTGCGCTGGGCGCCGCAGAATAGTCCGCCGGAGCAGCGGTAGTCCACCTCGCCCTCTTCTCGCACCGCGTCGCTGCCGCACACCGGGCACTGGCGGGGCAGACTGAAAGGCTCGGGGTTGCCAAGGCGCTTGTCGAGCAACACCGACACCACCTCCGGGATCACATCGCCCGCGCGGCGCACGATCACCGTGTCGCCCACCCGCACGTCCTTGCGACGCGCCTCGTCCTCGTTGTGCAGGGTTGCGTTGGTCACGGTCACGCCACCCACGAACACCGGCGCCAGTTTGGCCACGGGCGTGAGCTTGCCGGTGCGGCCGACCTGAACGTCGATGGCGAGCACGGTGGTGAGCTGCTCTTGCGCTGGGTATTTGTGGGCCACGGCCCAGCGCGGCTCGCGGGTGACGAAGCCCAGCTGGCGCTGCAACGCCAGCGAGTTGACCTTGTAGACCACGCCGTCGATGTCATACGGCAATTGATCGCGGTTGGCGCCGATGCGCTGGTGGAACGCGACCAGTGCATCAGCGCCGCTGCACAGCGCGGTCTGCTCGGCCACCGGGAAACCCCAGGCTTTCAGCTGCATGAGCAGCTCGAAGTGGGTCTCGAACGCCGGCCCGCCTTGATCGGGCGGCGTGATCTCACCCAGACCATAGGCGAAGAAGCTCAAGGGCCGCTGCGCGGCGATGCCCGAGTCGAGCTGGCGCACCGCGCCGGCAGCGGCATTTCGCGGGTTCACAAAGGTCTTTTCACCCTTGGCGCCGGCGGCGATCTTCGCGCGCTGCTTCTCGTTGAGGGCATCGAAGTCGTCGCGTCGCATGTAGACCTCACCACGCACTTCAAGCACCGCCGGTGCGTCGGCCGGCAAGCGAAGCGGCACCTGCTGGATGGTGCGCACGTTGGTCGTGACCTCTTCGCCCACCTCGCCATCACCGCGCGTGGCGGCCTGCACCAGCACGCCGTCTTCATAGCGCAGGCTCATGGCCAGGCCGTCGAACTTGAGTTCGGCCACGTAGGCCACCGGCACATCGGTTTCTTGCAAGCCGAGCGCGCGGCGCACCCGGGTGTCGAAGTTGCGCGCGCCGCTGGGCTCGGTGTCGGTCTCGGTGTTGATCGACAGCATGGGAACGCGGTGGCGCACCGGCGTGAACGCATCGAGCACCCGGCCGCCCACGCGCTGGGTCGGCGAATCGCTGGTCAGCAGCTCGGGGTGCGCAGCCTCGATGGCTTGCAGCTCGCGAAACAGCCGGTCGTACTCGGCGTCGGGGATTTCCGGGTCGTCGAGGGTGTAGTAACGGTGGGCGTGGTGGTGGAGCTGAGCGCGCAACTCGGCGGCCCGCTCGGCGGGGCTCGGCCCCGCAGCGAAAAGATCGGGTGTCATCGGACTGCCGCTGGGCCGCCCCAAGGCAGGCCAGCCCCCTTGGGGGGCAGCGACCCGCGAAGCGGTGGAGCGTGGGGGTTCTTTTCCATCAAGAGAACAAACGGCGCGCCTGCGGCGAGCCGGCCGCCAGATCGCGGCTGTCCAGCGCGTCGTACAGGCTCTCCAGGTCGGCGCCAATCCCGTCCATGGTGTCGGTGGACAGAGGCTGGCCGGCGTCGTCGGTGACCACGCCGTCCATGGCCTCGGCCAGCGCCTTGGCGGCCTGGCGCATGCGCACAAAGGGCTGTTCGCTGCGCGGCACGTGGGTAACTTCCAGCGATAGCGCCACCTCGCGCAAGGCGCTTTGCTCCGGGTCTTCGGCCATGGCGGCCTGCGGGTCGAACACCAGGCTCAGGATCGGCGCCTGCCCACTTTCGCTGCCGGACAGAACCATGCGGCCGGGCAAGGCGCCCGCCACAAAGCCCAGCTTGGCAGCGTGCTGCGCCACATAGCCCGGACTCCAGGCGGCGCGGCGGGCGCGCAGCGTGAAGCCGAGTTGTGCATCGTGCCCGCTGGCGAAGGCGTCGAGCTCGCGGGCACGGGACACCTCGGCGCGCATATCGGGGAACTCGGGCGCGGCGCCCACCGCATCGGCAAACGCCTGGGCCTTGACCACGAATTCGGAGAACTCGATGTCGTTGAGTGCGCCGGCCCGGTTGGCCAACTGCACGCCGGCCTGCAAGGCGCGGTAGCGCTGGCCCAGGCGCGGCGTCTCCCATTCGCCGGTGGCGTCGCACAGGCCTTCGACCGCAAACGGTTTGCTGCCCACGCGGCGGGTGCCGGGCAACGCCGCCAGCAATGCGTCGCCCGACACCTCGTGGTCCAGCACCAGCGGCGTGATCACATCGATCAGGGCGTCGAGGCTGGGCTTGCGCTCGGGCTGGTTTAGCAAGGGGTTCACATGGACCGCTGCAGCCGCCACGGCAATGGCTGCCGGGTCGGGCGACATGCCCGCACCGGGCATGTCGCCCAGCACCGGGTCGATGCGCTGGATCTCGTGGCCGGTCAGGTCCTCGGGCGAGTACGGCACGGTCTCGTCGCCGGTGGAGTCGTCGGGGCCAGGCGCAGAACGCTCGCGCGCCAGGCGCGGCACGCTTTTGCGCGTCACCCAGGCGTTGTAGGCCACCACACCCGCGAGCACGAGCCCTCCGATGATGGCCAGGCTGATTTGCAGTGTGCTCATGGTGATGTGGTTCAGGTGGATTCGAGCATGCCGGCGGCCGATTCCATGTCAACCGCCACGATGCGCGAGACGCCCTGCTCCTGCATGGTCACCCCGATCAACTGCTCGGCCATTTCCATGGCGATCTTGTTGTGGCTGATGAACAGGAATTGCGTCTCTTTGGACATGTGGGTGACCAGCTTGGCGTAGCGTTCGGTGTTGGCGTCGTCCAGCGGCGCGTCCACCTCGTCCAGCAAACAGAAAGGTGCGGGGTTGAGCTGGAAGATGGCGAACACCAGCGCGATGGCGGTGAGCGCCTTCTCGCCGCCCGAGAGCAGGTGGATGGTCTGGTTTTTCTTGCCGGGTGGCTGCGCCATCACCTGCACGCCGGCATCCAGGATCTCCTCTCCGGTCATCACCAGGCGCGCATTGCCGCCGCCAAAGAGCTCGGGGAACATCTTGCCGAAGTGGGTGTTGACGGTCTCAATCGTGCTGCCCAGCAGGTCGCGGGTTTCGTTGTCGATCTTCTTGATCGCGTCTTCCAGCGTGTTCATGGCCTCGACCAGGTCGGCCGTCTGCGCAACGAGGAAGGTCTTGCGCTCGCGGGCGGCGGTGAGTTCGTCCAGCGCGGCAAGGTTGACCGCACCGAGCGCTTGAATTTCGCGGTGCAGGCGATCAATTTCGCCCTGCATGCCGGGCAGGCGCACATTGCCTTCCGCGATGCTTTGCGCCACGGCGGCCAGGTCGGCCTGGGCCTCTTCGAGCATCTGGCTGTACTGTTCCACCCCCAGGCGAGCGGCCTGCTCCTTGAGCTGGAAATCGGTGATGCGGTTGCGCAGCGGATCGAGTTCGCGCTCCAGCTGCAGGCGGCGTTCGTCGCTGGCACGCAGCTTGGCGGTGAGGTCGTCGTACTGGCTGCGCAAGGCGCCCAGCGCCTGTTCGCG
>JANPKR010000336.1:0-7102 GCA_031426175.1 Hydrogenophaga sp.
CAGGCGGTTGGTGTTGTGGCTGATGAGTTCGTTGGCCGAGTCGAGGATGTTGCTGCAGCTGCGGTAGTTCTGCTCCAGCTTGATCTGGTGGCGCACGTTGAACTCGCGCACGAAGTCGGCCATGTTGCCCACGCGCGCGCCACGAAACGCATAGATGCTCTGGTCATCGTCCCCCACCGCAAACACCGCGTTGCCCGAGGGCGTGAATCCTTCGAGTGGTGGCGCGCTGAACATCTTGATCCAGGCGTACTGCAGGCGGTTGGTGTCCTGGAACTCGTCGATCAGGATGTGGCGGAAGCGCCGCTGGTAGTGCTCGCGCACCGGGTCGTTGTCGCGCAGCACCTCGTACGAACGCAGCATGAGTTCACCGAAGTCCACCACACCCTCCCGCTGGCACTGCTCTTCGTACAGCGCGTACAGCTCCACCTTCTTGCGCGTCTCCTCGTCGCGCGCCACCACATCGCGCGGGCGCTGACCGTCTTCCTTGCAGCCGCTGATGAAGTACTGGATCTGCTTTGGGGGATAGCGCTCGTCGTCCACGTTGAACTGTTTGCACAGGCGCTTCACCGCCGAGAGCTGGTCCTGCGTATCCAGGATCTGAAAGGTGGCGGGCAAAGCCGCGAGCTTGTGGTGGGCGCGCAGGAAGCGGTTGCACAAACCGTGGAAGGTTCCGATCCACATGCCGCGCACGTTCACCGGCAGCATGGCCGAGAGGCGCGTCATCATTTCCTTGGCGGCCTTGTTGGTGAAGGTCACCGCGAGCACACCGCCGGGCGTCACCTGCCCGGTCTGCAGCAGCCATGCAATGCGCGTGGTGAGCACCCGGGTCTTGCCCGATCCCGCGCCCGCCAGGATGAGCGCGTGCTCGGCCGGCAGCATGACGGCAGCGCCTTGTTCGGCATTGAGACCCGCGAGCAGCGGGGATGGGGCGACGGATTCTTCAAACAGCATGGCCTGATTGTAGGAAGCGCCCTGCGCTGTGCTCCGTATACGGTCATGCGTATGAAGACCATATGGCGCGGCCAGGGCGCAAAGCCGCCCCGAACACACTCAAGGCGCCTAGAATCAGTCACCGGGCCCAAGATTCTTGCGCCCGGTTTTTTGTGCCCGCCGCACAAAGCCGGCCAAGCCAAGCGCTCTCCCTGTTCAACAACAGTTTTCTGGAGCCTGGTTCATATGGAGATATTCGACTACGACAACGTTCTGCTGCTGCCGCGCAAGTGCCGCGTGGAGAGCCGTTCGGAATGCGACGCCGGCGTGGAGCTGGGCGGGCGCAAGTTCAGACTGCCGGTGGTGCCGGCCAACATGAAGACGGTGGTGGACGAGTCCATCTGCGTCTGGCTGGCCAAACACGGTTACTTTTATGTGATGCACCGCTTCGATCTGGACAACCTGCAGTTCGTGCGCGACATGCGCGCGCACGACGTGTACGCCTCGATCTCGCTGGGTGTGAAGGCGCCCGACTACGCCACGGTGGACCAGCTGGTCGCCGAGGGCCTGGCGCCGGAGTACATCACCATCGACATCGCGCACGGCCATGCCGACAGCGTGAAGAACATGATCGGCTATTTGAAGGAAAAACTGCCGTCGTCGTTTGTGATCGCGGGCAATGTGGCCACGCCCGAGGCGGTGATCGATCTGGAGACCTGGGGCGCAGACGCAACCAAGGTGGGCGTGGGCCCGGGCAAGGTCTGCATCACCAAGCTCAAGACGGGTTTCGGCACCGGTGGATGGCAGCTGAGCGCGCTGAAATGGTGTGCCCGCGTGGCCACCAAACCCATCATTGCCGACGGCGGTATTCGCAGCCATGGCGACATTGCCAAGAGCGTGCGTTTTGGCGCCAGCATGGTGATGATCGGCTCGCTGTTCGCGGGCCACGAAGAGTCACCGGGCCAGACGGTGGAGGTGGACGGTGTGCTCTACAAGGAGTACTACGGTTCGGCCAGCGACTTCAACAAGGGTGAGTACAAACACGTGGAGGGCAAGCGCATTCTGGAGCCCATCAAGGGCAAGCTGGCCGACACGCTGGTGGAAATGGAGCAGGACGTGCAGAGCTCCATCAGCTACTCGGGTGGCACGAAACTGATGGACGTGCGCAAGGTGAACTACGTGATCCTGGGTGGGGACAACGCGGGAGAGCATTTGTTGATGTGATGCAGCGCCCTGCCCCGCGCAGGGCCACCGGTCACACCACCACAGGCTCGGTCTCCAGCAAGATACCGAAGCGCTCGTAAACGCTGGTCTGAATGGCCTTGGCCAGCGTCATCACCTCACCACCGGTGGCACCACCGCGGTTCACCAGCACCAGCGCCTGCCGCTCGTACACGCCAGCGCTGCCCACGCCCTTGCCCTTCCAGCCGCAGGCATCAATGAGCCAGCCCGCGGCCAGCTTGATGCTGCCATCGGCCATGGGGTAGTGCACCACCTTGGGTTCGCGCGCGATGATGTCGGCGCACTGCTCACGCGACACCGTGGGGTTCTTGAAGAAACTGCCGGCGTTGCCGATCACCGCCGGGTCAGGGAGCTTGGCGCGGCGGATCGCACAGACCCAGTCGAAGATCTGCTGTGCGCTCGGTGATGAAACGCCGCTCTCCGCCATCTTGCGGTCCAGGTCGGCATAGCCCAGCACCGCCTTCCACGGTTTGGGCAGCCAGAAACGCACGTGGGTGATAAGCGCGCGCCCAGCCAGGCCCAAACCTTTGTCGCCGGCTGGCGTGTGTTTGAACACCGAGTCGCGGTAGCCAAAACCGCACTGGGCTGCGTTGAGCGTGAAACTCTGGCCCGTTTGCAGGTCGATGGCGTCCAACGCGCTGAACCGGTCTTGCAATTCCACCCCGTAAGCACCGATGTTCTGCACCGGCGAGGCACCGACCGTGCCCGGGATCAGCGCCAGGTTTTCCAGGCCGGGATAGCCTTGTTCCAGTGTCCACCGCACGAAATCGTGCCAGTCTTCGCCCGCACCGGCCTCCACCAGCCAGCCCTTGGCGGTTTCTTCCACCAGGCGCCGGCCTGAAATCTCGACCTTGATCACCAGTTGCCTGATGTCGCCAGTGATCACCAGGTTGCTGCCGCCGCCCAGCACAAACGCTGGCGTGCCCGAATCGGTGCGCACTTCCTCATCGGCCAGCAGCGACAGCACATCGTCTGTGGAGCGCACTCGCACCAGACGCTGCGCCCGGGCAACGATGCCAAAAGTGTTGTAAGGCTGGAGCGCCACGTTGTTCTCGACTAACATTCTTCGATTCTCTCATTCACCTTTTGCAAGACCCCCAGCATGCCCTCTTTTGACACCGTTCTTGAAGCCGATTTCGTCGAAGTGAAAAATGCGGTCGATCAGGTCGCGCGGGAGATCGGAACCCGCTTTGATTTCAAAGGCACGAGCGCGGCCATCGAGCTCAAGGACAAGGAAATCATCCTGCACGGCGACGCCGACTTCCAGCTCCAGCAGATCGACGACGTTCTGCGCGGCAAGCTCACCAAACGCGGTGTCGACGCGCGCTTCCTGGACGTGGGCAAGGTCGAAAAGGTCGGTGGCGACAAGGTCAAGCAGGTGGTGAAGGTGCGCAACGGTGTGAGCACCGAAGACGGCAAGAAGATCCAGCAGGCCATCAAGGGCAGCAAGCTCAAGGTTCAGGGCGCCATCCAGGGCGATGCGGTGCGGGTGACGGGGGCCAAACGCGACGACCTTCAGGCGGCCATGGCACTGATCAAGTCCGAACTCAAAGACCTGCCGCTGTCTTTCAACAACTTCAGGGATTGAGATGGTCCGCGCCAGCGCCTTCGCATTGAGCGTTCTGCTGGCATTGCCGGCCGCGGCGCAACAGGTGGCGCTTTCCGGCTTGGCCGGCGGCAAGGCGCTGGTCACCATCGACGCCGCAGCGCCGCGGTTTCTGAGCCCGGGGCAGGCACACCAAGGCGTGAAGCTGCTGAGCTTGCAGGGTGAGGCCGCGGTGATCGAAATCAACGGACAACGCCAGACGCTGCGTGTGGGCGAGGCGCCGGTGAGCTTGGGGCGAGCCAAGGCAGACACCGGCACCCAACGCATCGTGCTGACTGCAGACGCCCAAGGCCACTTCATGCCGCCCGGTCAGATCAATGGCCGGCAAGTCCAGTTCATGGTGGACACGGGCGCGACGCAAGTGATCATGAGCGAGTCCGACGCCAAGCGCATCAACCTGAAATACCAGCAAGGTCAGAAGGTGCGCGTGGCCACCGCCAATGGTGATGTGGTGGGTCACCAGATCCGGCTGGACTCGGTGCGCATCGGTGAGGCGCAGGTCTATGACGTTTCGGCCATCGTGCTGCCGCAATCGATGGCCTTTGTTTTGCTGGGCAACAGCTTTCTCACACGCTTTCAGATGCAGCGCACCAACGATCAGCTGACGTTGGACAAACGGTATTGATCACGGCGCTTTCCGCGCTGCAGTCACCACAATTTCGATGCGCCATGCAGCGTTCGCCAGCGCCGCTTGCACCGTGGCCCGTGGCGGTGCAGTGCCCGGCACCACCCAGGCATCCCATACCTCGTTCATCACACCGATATCGGCGATGTCGGCCAGGAAGATCTGCGCACGCAAGATGCGCGACTTGTCGCTGCCGGCTTCCAGCAGGCGCTGCTGCACCTGCTCCAGCACGTCGTCGGTCTGACCGCGGATGTCCGTGTCGCCGCGCTCTGGCACCATGCCCGCCAGATACACCACACCGTTGAACACCGCCGCTTCGCTGTAGCGCGCGGCCACGCCGATGCGGGTGATGTGCTGGCTCATGACTTCTTCGATCCGAGCTTGCTTTCTTTGCCGGCGATCAGGCGGTTGATGTTTTCAGCGTGGCGGTAGACCAGCAGCATGCCCATCACCACCAGGCTCATCACCTGAACACCGGGTGCATCCCAGGCAACACGGTGCCCCAGCAGGAAAAAAGCGGGTGCAAACACCGCCGTGACGATGGAAGCGAGCGAGGAGTAGCGGAAAAACACGGCCATGATCACCCAGGTGGCCAAAGCGGCCAGCCCCAGCCAGGGTTGGAAACCGAAGATCACACCGGCCGCGGTGGCCACGCCCTTGCCGCCCTGAAAGCGGAAGAACACCGGATAGAGGTGACCAAGAAATGCCGCGAGGCCCACCAGTGCCACAGTGCCGTCACCCAGTCCGAGGGCCTCGCCCCACCACATCACGGCAACCACCGGAAGCCAGCCCTTGAGGGCGTCGAGCAACAGGGTGATGACGGCAGCGGCCTTGTTGCCCGAGCGCAGCACATTGGTGGCGCCAGGGTTCTTGCTGCCGTAGGTGCGCGGGTCGTTCAAGCCCATGAAGCGGCTGACGAGCACGGCGAACGACAACGAACCGATCAGGTAGGCGGCCACGGTGGCGAGCAGGGAATAAAACAATGACAACGAAGTCTCCTCGGTGGTTCGGACCGCGCTCTGCAGCGCGGCGCCGGCCTATTCTGCCAGTGCGCACTCGACAGGCCTGGCGCCCAATGGGCCGCTGAGCACGGCTGGGTCGATGCCCACCAGGTAGCCCCGTCGCCCGCCGTTGATCCAGATTTTTGGCAGACCCAACACAGAAGCTTCGACGAACACCGGCATGGCACGCTTCAAGCCGAAAGGCGATGTGCCCCCGACGAAGTAGCCGCTGTGACGGTTCGCGACTTCTGGCTTGCAGGGCTCCACCGACTTGACACCGATCTGGCGCGCGAGGTTTTTGGTCGACACGGTGCGGTTGCCATGCATCAACACCGCCAGCGGCCTGGCGGTCTCGTCCTGCATGATCAAGGTCTTAACCACCGCAAACGGATCGAGGCCGAGCACCCGCGCGCTGTGCTGGGCACCGCCGTGCTCCAAGTACTCGTAGCTGTGCTCGGTGAATGGCACGCTGTGCGCCCTGAGCCAGGCGGTGGCGGGCGTTTCACTGACGTGCGACTTTTTCGCCAAGCGTCAGCTCACTGAGCCGGGTCGCGGCTTTCCCAACGGATCTTGTCGATCTCCGCCAGGAGTTCGGGCGACAGCGTCGTGCCCCAGGCGTCCAGGCACTCGTCGAGCTGGGCCAGCGAGGTCACGCCGATGATGGTGCTGGCCACCCGCCAGTTGGAATAGCAGAAGGCCAGCGCCATCTGCGATGGCGTGAGGCCGTGCTCGCGGGCCAGCGTGTTGTAGCGGCGTGCGGTGTCCAGCGCCTCGGGACGGCCCCAGCGCTGCTTGCGCATCGACTCGTACAAGGCCATGCGCCCGGCATCACCCACCAGGCCGGTTTCGTCGTACTTGCCGCTCAGCAAGCCGAAGCCCAGCGGCGAATACGCCAGCAGCGACACGCCCAGGCGGTGGCAGGTCTCGTCCAGACCGTTCTCGTAACTTCGGTTGATCAGGCAGTAAGGGTTCTGCACCGTGGCCACGCGCGGAAGACCGTGCTGCTCGGCCAGGCGCACGAACTCATGCACGCCGTATGGCGACTCGTTGGACAAACCAACAGCCTTGACCTTGCCGACCTTGACCAGCTCGGCCATGGCTTCGAGCTGCTCCATCACCGAAGCGCAGGGCTTGTCTTTCGTGGGATCGAAGGTCAGCAGACCGAAGGCGGGCACGTTGCGCGCAGGCCAGTGAATCTGATACAGATCGATCACATCGGTCTGCAGGCGGCGCAGGCTGTCGTCGCAGGCCTTGAGGATTTCGGCCTTGCTGACCCCCGAGTTCTCGCCCCGGATCCACGGCATGCCGCGCGACGGTCCAGCCACCTTGGTGGCTAGCACCACCCTGCTGCGCAGGCTGGCGTCCTTGGCAAACCAGTTGCCCAGAATGGTTTCGGTGGCGCCGCAGGTTTCAGCACGCGCGGGCACCGAATACATCTCGGCCGCGTCCAGAAAATTCACGCCGCGCTCGATCGAACGATCAAGAATGCTGTGGGCGTTGGCCTCGTTGACTTGCTCGCCGAAAGTCATGGTGCCCAGGCAAATGGGAGGAACTGCGATTGCGCTGGCGCCCAATGGAACGTTTTTCATGCAATTTTTTGTAAAGTGGGAGTGGAAGTGATGCCAAAGCGATAAGCCGAGGTATAAGTTTAGAGCGCATCGGATCGTGTCGCAGTCGCCATGATCACACCCCTGGGTG
>JANPKR010000337.1:0-1532 GCA_031426175.1 Hydrogenophaga sp.
GCGTCATCGTTCACGTTGAGCGTGCAGGCGGCCTCGCACGGTGCAGGGCAGATGCGACCGGTGAACTCGGGGAAGTTGTTGGTGCTGTGCAGCACGGTGATGGCGTTCTTCCAGTCGCCCTGGTACACGAGCTCGTTGAAGTCCGGAATGATGTTGTTGACCGGGCAGCCGCTGTTGCAGAACGGCGTGCCGCAGTCCATGCAGCGCGCAGCCTGCACCTTGGATTGCTGGTCGTCCAGCGCAACGACGAATTCCTTGTAGTGCTTCAGGCGCTCGGGCACGGGCTTGTAGCCCTCTTCCAGACGCTCGTATTCCATGAAGCCGGTGACTTTTCCCATGATGCGTGTCCTTCGATTGCGTTGGCTTATTTGGCAGCAGCGGTGGCTTTTTTCGCCGTGACCTGGGCTTTCGTGGTGGCCTCGGCAGCGTTCTTGCGAGCGTGGATTTCACCCAGCGCGCGCTTGTATTCGTTCGGGAAGACCTTCACGAACTTCTCGCGCGCCTGCGCCCAGGTGTCCAGCAGTTCGCGCGCGCGCTTGCTGCCGGTCCAGCGGTTGTGCTCCTCGAGCAGCTTTTTCAGTTGCGCTTCGTCGCTCAGGCCGCGGTGCCAGATCGCCTTGTCCATGGTGGCTTCCTGCTCGGCGGCGGGCAGCACTTTTTCCATGCTGACCATGGCGGTGTTGCAGCGCTTGGCGAATTGGCCGTCCTCATCGAACACGTAGGCCACGCCGCCGCTCATGCCGGCAGCGAAGTTGCGTCCGGTCTTGCCCAGCACCACCACGGTGCCGCCGGTCATGTATTCACAACCGTGGTCGCCGGTGCCTTCCACCACGGCGGTAGCGCCCGAAAGACGCACCGCGAAGCGCTCGCCAGCCACACCGCTGAAGAAGGCTTCACCGGTGGTGGCGCCGTACATCACCGTGTTGCCCACGATGATGTTGCGCACGGCTTCACCGCGGAAGTCGATGCTGGGGCGCACGACGACGCGGCCGCCCGACAGGCCCTTGCCTGTGTAGTCGTTGGCATCGCCAATCAAATACAGCGTGATGCCTTTGGCGAGGAAAGCGCCGAACGACTGACCGCCCGTGCCTTCGAGCTGGATGCGGATCGTGTCGTCCGGCAGGCCCTCGGGGTGCACCTTGGTCACCGCGCCGGAGAGCATGGCGCCCACCGACCGGTTGACGTTGCGCGCCACCTCGATGAATTGCACACGCTCACCCTTGTCGATGGCCCCGCGCGATTTGGCGATGAGGATGTTGTCCAGCGCCTTGTCCAGGCCGTGCTCCTGCTCCTGCGTGTGAAGGCGCGGCACGTCGGCCGGCACGTTGGGCAGGGCCAGCAGGCGGCTGAAATCAAGGCCGCGCGCCTTCCAGTGTTCGATGCCTTGCTTCATGTCGAGCAGGTCGGCACGGCCGATCAGGTCGTCGAACTTGCGGATGCCCAACTGGGCCATGATCTGGCGCACCTCTTCGGCGATGAAGAAGAAATAGTTCACCACGTGCTCGGGCTTGCCGCTGAACTTCTTGCGCAGC
>JANPKR010000338.1:0-3092 GCA_031426175.1 Hydrogenophaga sp.
CAAAGGCATGGCCAAACGCGTGGAGCGCATCGATGACGCGCGCCGTATTCCTGAGTACGTGGCGCGCGCCTTCGCCACCGCCATGAACGGCCGGCCCGGCCCGGTGGTGCTGGTGCTGCCCGAAGACATGCTCACGCAGACCGTGGACGCCACGCCGCTGCCGCGCGTGGAGCCGGTGCAGGCCTGGAGCGACCCTGGCACGCTGCGCGAACTGCGCACGCTGCTGCTCGCCAGCGAGCGGCCGCTGGTGATCGCCGGTGGTGGTGGGTGGACGCCGCAGTCCGCCGCCGCGTTGCAGCGGTTTGCCGAGAACTGGCAATTGCCGGTGACCAATGCCTTTCGCTTTCAAGACACCTTTGACAACCACCATGCGCTTTACGCGGGCGACGTGGGTCTGGGCATCAACCCCGCGCTGGCTGCGCGCGTGCGCGAGAGCGACCTGCTGATCGCCATGGGTCCGCGCTTGGGTGAATCCACCACCGGTGGCTACACCTTGATCGAAGCACCGGTGCCGAAACAAAAGCTGGTGCACATCCACGCCAGCCCGGAAGAATTGGGGCGTGTCTACCAGCCCACGCTGGCGATCAACGCCACCATGAATGCCGCCGCGCGCAGCCTGGAGGTGCTCACCGCGCCGCCCACCGTGCCCTGGAGCGACTGGGCGCAGGCCTGCCACGCCGACTACCTGGCCAACATCGACGTGGCCAACGGCGGCATCACCCTGCCTGGCACCATCGACATGCCGGCCATCATCCACACCCTGCAGAAACACCTGCCCGCCGATGCGGTGCTCACCAACGGTGCCGGCAATTTCGCGAGCTGGCTGCACCGCTTCTTCCGCTACAGCGGTCTGGCCAAGGGCCACAAGACGCAGCTCGCGCCCACCAACGGCGCCATGGGCTACGGCGTGCCGGCCGGCATTGCTGCGGCCATCCTCACCGGGCGCACCGCGTTCACCATCGCGGGCGACGGCGATTTCCTCATGAACGGTCAGGAGTTGGCCACCGCCGCGCAGCACGGCGCCAAGAGCATCGTGCTGCTGCTCAACAACGGCAGCTTCGGCACCATCCGCATGCACCAAGAGCGCGAGTACCCGGCGCATGTGAGCGGCTCGGGCCTGTCCAACCCCGACTTCTGCGCGCTCGCCCGCGCCTACGGTTACGCCGCCGAGCGGATCACCCACACGGCAGAGTTCGAGCACGCACTGCAGCGCGCGCTGGCCGCGCCCGGCGGCAGCCTGATCGAGGTGATGATCGATGTGGATGTGATCACCACACGTGGCACGTTGACCGCCATCCGGGCGCGAGCGCAGGCTTCGGCCTGACCTCCCGGTGCGTGGCGGTGCCGGCGCCTGGTGAATACATCACAAAGAACCCGGCACTCCCCTACACCCCCTGAACACCGGGGCTGCCTAGACTGGTTCATCCAATCCAAGGAGTGTGGTCATGTGGCAAGCAACCGGCGCAAACAGGGCATCTGAAGTTTCCGAGCTGGGCGGTGTGCCGGGCCAGCCGCCCATGGGCCGGGCTCACCTGCTGCGCGTGCTCGACGAGGTCGACTACGGCATGCTGATCATCGATGCACAGGGCACGATCCTGCATGCCAACCACCTGGCCCGTCACGAGCTGGCCAGCGGGCGCATGCTGGTGTCGTATGGCAACTGCCTGCTGGGCAGCAGTGCTGAACTCACCGGCCAGATGCAGGTCGCGATGGAGGCGGCATTTCGTGGCCAGCGCCGGCTGGTGTTGCTGAACAAGGGCGCGCGCGAGCTCTCGATGGCCTTCACACCACTGAGCCACCCGCTGGAAGCCGACCTGCCCACCGTGCTGGTCATGCTCTCGCGCCAGAGCACCTGCGACAACCTGGCGGTGCGCATGTTTGCCCGCACCATTGGCCTGAGCCCGAGCGAAGAGGCGGTGCTCATGGGTCTGTGCCGTGGCCTGGAAATTCCCGAAATCGCGGCCGAACACGGCGTGGCTTCTTCCACCATCCGCAGCCAGATCAAGACGCTGCGTGAAAAGGCGGGCTCGCCAAGCATTCGGCGCCTGCTCCAGCGCATCAACAGCCTGCCCCCCGTGGTGCCCGCCTTGCGCATCGTGATGCCCATGCCCCACAATGCCGCGGAGTCCACCCACCCGTGAGCATGAATGCCGGTCACTCTCCCCGCTGCCTTTGCCCATCCCAACCAACACATTGAAGCACTGGCTGCGCAAGGTGTTCAGCGCCGCTACCGCCGCGGCACGCTGCTGATCCAGGAAGGTGAGACCGGTGACACGCTGTACATCGTGCTGCAGGGCCGCCTGCGGGCTTTCCTGTCGGACAACAACGGCCGCGAACTGACCCTGGGCTTGTACGGTCCGCTGGAATACGTGGGCGAGATGTCGCTGGATGGCGGGCCTCGGTCGGCCAACGTGGAGGCCGCGGAGCCGAGCGTCTGCGCGGTGGTGACGCGGGCCACCTTGCTGGCCTACATTGCCGAACACCCCGAATTCGCGCTGGAGCTCATGGCGCGCCTGATCCGCCGCGCGCGTCTGGCCACCGAGAGCGCGCGCAGCGTAGCGCTGATCGATGTGTATGGCCGTCTCGTGCGCCTGCTCAACAGCCTGGCGCAGATACCCAACGAGCGGGGTGAACGCGCGCTCAAGGAGCGCCTGACCCACCAGCAGATGGCGCAGCACCTCGCTTGCTCCCGCGAGATGGTGAGTCGCCTGCTGAAAGACCTGGAGACCGGTGGCTATATCGATGTGCGCGAGCGCTGGATCTGGCTGCTCAAGACGCTGCCTGCGCGCTGGTGACCATCAAGGCAGGTTGATCAGGCGCCGCGCTTCCTGCGGTGCAGCCGAGCTGGTGCCCGCCAAGCGCACCACGCTGCCACTCAAACTTCCCGCGCCCAACATACCCCACAGCGCCGGGTTGTCGTCACTGGCGGCCAGGGTGTCGGGCACTTTCTTCACGCCTGCGCGTTGCGGGCGGCTGGCATCTGGGTCGGGCTTGCGTGGCGAGTAGCGCGCAAAGTGCCCGCCGGGTGAAGCCTCCCGGCGGGTGCCGCCCACGCTCACCGTGTTCTGCCCGGTAGAGAGGCTGTTGAAGGT
>JANPKR010000339.1:0-2539 GCA_031426175.1 Hydrogenophaga sp.
ATGCGCCTGCAATCAGCCCACCGGTGCAACTCTCGGCGGTGGCCATCATCAGGCCACGGCGCTTGAGTTCGCGCGCAAGTTCAAGCACCAGTTCGGGCGTGTTCATCAGAACTTCCAGAGTGCAATCACCAGCAGCGTGCAGAGCGCGGCGGCGAAATCGTCGAGCAGGATGCCGAAGCCGCCGCGCGGGCCGAAGCCCTTGAAGGTCTGGTCGGCCCAGGCCATGGGCCCGAACTTCACCGCGTCGAAAAAGCGGAACAGCGCGAACGCCACCAACTGGGCCACGAAGCCCGCTGGCGCGATCAGCCACAGCACCAGCCAGAAGGCCATGACCTCGTCCCACACGATGTGGCCCGAGTCGGCCACGCGCATGTGTTGTGCGGTGATGGTGCAGGCCCACCAGCCCACCAGCGTGCCCGCGCCGATCAGCAGCGCCCACGCGGGTGTCGACACCAGTGGCTGCAGCAGCAGAAACGACGCCCAGGCCCACAGCGTGCCCACGGTGCCGGGTGCGAAGCGGCTCAGGCCGGCGCCCGCGCCCAGCGCGATGAAGTGGGCGGGGTGGGACAACAGAAAGGCCCAGGTCGGGCGGGCCATGGGGGCGGAGGCGGTCTCGGACATGGACGAATTATGGGTGTGCGGTCTTGTCGACACGTGACGCCGGCGAGATACTGGCGCGAACCAAAAAGGGGGCCGCATGGAGATGAACACCGGCGCCATCCTCACCGCCATGGTGCTGGGTGTGCTGCTCACGGGCGCGGCCTCGTGGGTGGTGTCTGGCCTGTACCGCCGCCGCATGCTGGCGCTCATGAAACGGTCGCCGCCGCCCGATCCGGCGCAGGCCGTCGGCAACACCCGCTTGCCCGCGCAGGCCAAGCCCACCGCCACCCTGAACCCAGCGGCCAACCGGCGTGCCAGCCGGCGCTACCTCTTCGTGGTGAGCGCGCTCAGTTTGTTGATCGGCATCACCCAGTCGGTGCTGGCGCTGCTGTTCGTTTATGGCGCCGAGCTCCTCAGCGTGGGTCGCGCGCTCACGCTGGGTGTGGTCTACGCCTGGCCGATGGCGCTCACCTGGGGGCTGGTGCGGCGCTGGTCGTGGTTGCGCACCCTGGGTGCCATCGGTCTGTATTTGTTGGCCATGCTGGCGCTCACGCTGTGGCGTTCCGTGTCGCCGCAGCCCCTGGCCACCTCGCTGGGCTGGCTGGGCGGTCTGGTCCTGTTGCCGGTGGTGGTCACGCTGGTGATCGGCGCCAGCGGCCGCATCCGCGCGGTGGCGCCGTACCTGCTGCCCATCTTCATGCTGCTGGCAGCCTCGTCGGTGCTGGCGTTGCAGCTGATGGTGAGTGGTGCGCAAGACCCGCCGGGCTGGGTCATCTCGCTGGTGGGCGCTGTGGGGGCGTGGCCCGCCATCGGGCTGATGGCCCTGGCGCCGTGGTTGTTGCTCGCCTGGCCAGCCTGGGCCATCGCGCGTGCGCTGGCGCGCGCCTACCGGGCCAAGCGCTTCTCCGACCTCTGGTACCTGCTCGCGGCCTACTGGCTGGTGGTGTTGGGTGCCTCGGCCTTGCCGGCGCTGCAGGGCGTGGGCTGGATCGCGCTCACCCAGTTCATCCCCTGGCTGTGGATTCCGCTGGCGGCCTGGGGCTTGCGCGGCTGGTTGGCCCCGCGAGGCGCGCCGCCCACCTTGCTGGTGCTGCGCGTGTTCCAGCAAGACGTGGGCGTGCAGACCTTGTTCGACCGCGTGGTGGAGCGCTGGCGCCTGTCGGGCAACACGGTGCTGATCGCCGGCACCGACCTGCTCAGCCGCACCATCGACCCCGACGACGTGTTCACCTTCCTCAACGGGCGCCTGGCCGATCGTTTCGTGGCCAACGAGGCGCAGGTGGCCGAACGCCTGCGCGACTTTGATCTGGCGCCCGACCCCGACGGCCGCTACCGTGTGAACGAGTGCTACTGCTTCGACAGCACCTGGCAGCAGGCGCTGGCCGCTTTGGTGGCGCAGGCCGACGTCGTGCTGATGGACCTGCGGGGCTTCCAGGCGCGCAACCAGGGCTGCCGCCACGAGCTCGGTGTGCTGGCCACGGCGGCGCACTTGCAGCGCGTGGTGTTGCTGTTTGATGGCAGCACCGACCGCCAGACCGCGCTGGCCGACCTGGCGCTCGCGCCGGCCGGGCGCGTGGTGTGGGTGGAAGCCGGGCGGCTGGAGCAAAAGCGCGTGGCGCAAATCGTGGGCGCGCTGCTGGGCGCCAAAGAAGGCGCTGTGTCAGGCGAAGTGGTCGAAGCCGCGCGTTGACACCGCCACGGAGTGGCCTGAGGCGTCAAGCACGCGCAGGCCCCGCGCCGCACTGATGCGGCCAATGCGCTGCAGCGGCGTGTGGCTGGCTTTGGCCGCAGCCTCCACGGCGGCGCGCGCGATCGGCGCTGCGGTGAACAGCAATTCGTAGTCGTCGCCGCCGTTGAGCAGGCAGTCGATGCGCTGGGCTTCGGGCAGCAGCGCCAGTGCGGGCGCGGTGGGCAGCTGGGCCAGGGCGATCTCGGCACC
>JANPKR010000340.1:0-2418 GCA_031426175.1 Hydrogenophaga sp.
GCCACGCTGATGCTGATCGCGCAGGTGGAGCTCGACGGCGTGTGGGCCATCGACGGCGGCATGCACGCTCTGGCGCGCTGCCTGGAGCGCCTGGCGCGCGAGCGCGGCGTGGCGTTCCGTTACCTGAGCCCGTGCGAACGCATCGAGGTGAAAAGCGGCCGGGTGAGCGGTGTGCAGCTGGCCAGCGGTGAAACCCTGCGCGCCGACAGCGTGGTGTTCAATGGCGACGTGGCCGCACTGCGAACCGGTCTGCTCGGCGAGGGCGCGCGCCGAGCCGTCAAGCCCAAGGCACCCCCGCGCTCGCTCTCGGCCATCACCTGGTCGATCCACTCGCGCACCAGCGGCCTCGCGCTGGACCGGCACAACGTCTTCTTCCGCAGCGACTACGCCAGCGAGTTCATCGACATCTTTGGCCACGGCCAACTGCCCGGCCAACCCACGGTGTATGTGTGCGCACAAGACCGCGGCACCGACCTGGCCGCACCCGCCGGCCGCGAGCGCCTGCTGTGCCTGGTGAACGCACCGGCCGCCGGCGACCTATCCACCATCACACCCGAGGCGATCGAACAATGCGAGAACTCCAGCTTTGCCCTGCTGCGCCGCTGTGGACTTCGGATCGAGAGCGCCGAGCCCCCGTCAATACGCACCACACCGGCGGACTTTCACCGGCTTTTTCCGGCCACGGGGGGCGCCCTCTATGGGCAGGCGACCCACGGCTGGACCTCGGCCTTCGCCCGCTCCAGCGCCAGCACACCGGTCACGGGCCTTTTCCTGGCGGGGGGGAGCGTCCACCCGGGCCCGGGGGTCCCGATGGCGGCGCTTTCGGGCCAGCTGGCGGCCGCGGCCGTGATGGCGAGCCCCGCTTTGACCAGGTGGTCCCCTCGGGTGGCTACCTCTGGTGGTACGTTGACGCCCTGAGCGATGACGGCCAGTTCGGCCTGTCCATCATCGCGTTTGTCGGCAGCGTGTTCTCGCCCTACTACGCCTGGGCGCGCAAGCGCGGCCCGACCAACCCCGACAACTTCTGTGCACTCAACGTGGCGCTCTACAGCGCGGGCGCGCGCCGCTGGTCCATGACCGAACGCGGTGCCGCGCACAACCGGCGCGACGCCACGCATTTCAAGATCGGCCCGAGCCAGCTGGAGTGGCACGGCGACACGCTCACCATCCACATCGACGAGGTGGGTGTGCCCATCCCGCGGCGCATCCGTGGCACGGTCAAGCTGCGCACGCAGCAACTGTTCAACTTCAGCACCGCCCTCGATGCCCACGGCCGGCACCGCTGGGGCCCGATTGCGCCGCACGCCCGCGTGGAAGTGAAGCTGCAGCACCCCGAACAGCGCTGGAGCGGCCACGCCTACCTGGACAGCAACGAAGGCGATGAACCGGTTGAGCGTGCCTTCACCGAATGGGACTGGTCGCGCAGCCAGCTCAAAGACGGCAGCACCGCCGTGTTGTACGACGTGGAGCCAGGCAAGGCCCAGGGCAAACTGCTGGCCCTGCGCTTCGGGCGCCACGGCAGCGTGCAGCCCTTTGAAGCGCCGCCCCTGCAAAACCTGCCACGCACCGCATGGCGCATCGATCGACGCATGCGCAGCGACTCACGCGTGCTCGTCACCCAGCAGCTGGAAGACACGCCGTTCTATCAGCGTGCCATGCTCCAGAGCAACCTGCTGGGCGAGAGCGTGATGAGCTTTCACGAGACGCTGCGTGTGCCTCGGCTGGTGTCACCACTGGTCCAGGCCATGCTGCCCTGGCGCATGCCTCGTCGGGGCTGAGAAGCCTCGCACTTCAGCGCAGAAAATCCGCCACCGCCTCGAGTGAGCTCTGGGCGGCCTCCTCCTGTGGCAGGTGGCCCACCCCGGGAAACGTGGCGAGCCGGCTGCCCTTCACGGCGCCCAGGTAGTCCTGCGCGTTGGCCACCGGGATCATCGCGTCAGCCTCGCCCCAGACCAGCATGGTCGGCGCGGTGATGGTGGTCAACAGCGGCAGCGGGTCGGTGAGCACCGTCTGCTGCAGGCGTTTGAACATTGCGTCCCGACCACCCGGAGCGAGCATGAGGTCGTGGTACCGCGTGGTGAGTTCGTCGGTGAGGAACGCGGGGTCGCCATAAGCCGGCGCCAGGTTCATGCGCAGCACCGCCTTGGGCATCACATACCGCATGGCGCCCAGCATGGCCGGCACCTCGGCGGCCTTGCCGTACTCAAAACCCGGGCTGGCAAAACCATCGGGCGCCACCAACACGAGCTTGTCCGTGCGCTGCGGGTGCTTGGCTGCAAAAGTCCAGGCGATGCGCCCGCCAATCGAATGGCCCACGATGCTGGCGCGCGGCACACCGAGGCGGTCCATGAGGGCCAGCACCAGTTGAATGCTGCGCGCATCGGTGTAGTCGTTCGCGGGATCGGGCTCGCTCAGGCC
>JANPKR010000341.1:0-4103 GCA_031426175.1 Hydrogenophaga sp.
GCTTGCAGAAGCCGGCCAGCATGGCTCCGGTGTGCGCCTTTGCTCGCGTTTTTCCGCTGGTCGCCAGCTCCCAGAGGATGTCGGCGTTGATCGCGCTTTCGATCGCGGAGAAGACCCAGATCAGCTTGCCGCCATGGTGCTTTTCGTCGTACTTCGGCGCCGGCTTGATCGCCGGCCTGCGAGCACGAGCTGGCCGGCGAGGCCGCTGTGCGTGTGTGGTGCTGACCGCACCGGGCCGGGTAAGTGGCATGTTGCCCTCCGTTGGTTAACGTGAGGGCGATTGTTTTCCAATGGGTAAGTATCTGTCAATACCCAAAGGGAAATAGTTTTCAGGGACGCAGAGAGGGTGGGCAATGAACCTGGCGGTCAAACCAAGACCAGCCATGAAAAAGCCGCCCCTGGGGCGGCCTTTTTTGGGATTGCTCTAGCTGTCTTTAATGTCGGGAGTGTGTCACTCGTCTATGAAAATGGTGGGGTGGCTTGATCCTGGAAGCAGCCTATACATCCCTCTGGAATCGCCCCAAAACAGGGCCATCTGTGGCTTGAAGCCGACGTACCCGCCGTAGCTGTTTCTCGCGTTGACCTCAAAAGGGACCAAGTACCCCACCCATCGGACTTTTCCGCCATCTATCAACCCCCAGTTCGCGTGGGCTTTTCTTGGCGTACCGAATCGATAACGGGCGCTTTCTGGGTCCTTGAGTGACGCTTCCATCTGGGTCTTGACGACCTGTTCGTAGTTGGACTGCAGCGTGCCGAAATCAGTGTTTGGGGGAAGTGGTTCGAACATGGCGCCACCCGCGCAGCCAAGCAAAAAAACGCTTAAGAATGATGCAGCTACTACTCCTCGCATTGCGATTCCTCTGATGTTGTTTGTGATGAATCAATCATGACCGGTCGTTCCATTTGCCTTCGGCGGTTGTGCAATTGCATCAAGTAGCCGTAGGGCCTGAAAGCGGGTTTCGGGCTCCATGGAGCTCATGATGTCCAGAGCTTTTGCGATCGGATCCACTTGGCCATGAAGGTCTGCATAGCTTGGTGGAGTGTCCATAAAACCGGTTCCTAGATCTAGAGTGTCCTCAATCTCGCGAGCGATGTTGTCGCCCATCTGAAAAACCTTGCCGTCTCTGTCGCTCCTGGCGTTGGCGTTCTTGATACGGCTCAGGCGCGAATCGGTTCTGGGCCATTTCAGCGCTTCATTGAGTTTGGCAATAGAACCATGTTGCTCGATGAGCATTTCTAAGCGCTGCCGCCTTGTGTCATGGACTGTTTGCATGGCTTTGAAGGTAACTCCCAGAGGGAAGTATTTGAATTTTCCTAAGGGAGTTGACCAGTGGATTCCCAATGGGTAATAATTCATGGCATGCACACACTCAAATCATGGCTGTCTGCTGAGTACGGCCGCAACGTAAGGCTCGCTCGGCATCTGGGAATCAAGCCCTCTTTTGTCGCGAAGCTGCGCAGTGGTGAAAAGGCGATACCCGTTGATCGAGCGGCGGCGATCGAAGCGTTCACCGGCGGTGAGGTGACCCGCCAAGACATGTTCCCCAACACCTGGCATCGCATCTGGCCAGAGCTTGCCAACGCTACCGCCCCAGCTGCTGATGGGGTAACCCATGGCTAAGCATTCAATCAGTGCTTCGGGATTCTTGGTGGTTGTGTTCATGGCCTCAATGCTCTTTTTTTTGCGCCTTCCAAGGTCCTCAACAGCTCTCAACAAAGTTGAGCACCAACATGAACCAGCTCTCTATACCTGTTGAAGTACGTCCGGAAGAGGTGATGCGCAAGCAGTCACTGGGTAGTGCGATTGAGCTGTGCGCGGAGCTTGGAGGCTTCTCGTTGGATAAGACTCTGCAGCAGGAGCTGAGGGTGGACAAGGCGCAGTTCTCGCGATGGCAGTCGGGCACCGAGGGCGTCCAGTGGTCTAAGTTCACGGCCCTAATGGACAGGTGTGGCAATGACGTGCCGGTGTTGTGGATGCTGCACCAGCGCGGCTATGACCTGAACAGCGTGCGGCGCCTTGAGAGCGAGACCGAGCGTGAAAACCGGTTGCTGCGTGAAGAGGTCCTTGCCCTGCGCCGTGTGATCGGGAGGCCGACATGAGGCCCGCCGGTGAAGTGCGACAGGTGCTGCTCACGGCCGTGGGCGAGCTGATGACACCGGACCGAGGTCCGACGCTGGCCGAGCTGGCCAGCCACACGCAGGTGGGCCACAGGGTCGCCATGCACACGATCAAGAACATGCGACGCCACGGTGCCCTGCGCATCGTGCGCGAGCGTCGAGTGGATTACCGCAACAGGCCGGTGGCCGAGTACGGGCTCAGCCAAGAGCCGGCGAGCGATGGCGGTGGTGATCTGCAGACAGCGATGAAAGCGTGGGGCGCCTGCCCCGCATAAATACAAGGGCTTCAAGTGGACAAGACACAAAAGCTGCGGGCGGTGCAGACGCCCACAGGTGATCGACTGTCGGTTTTTGGTGGCATGCGGCCTGGTGCTGGTGCATGACCGAGCCGGAACGACTCCCACCGATCCG
Source organism: Hydrogenophaga sp. (assembly GCA_031426175.1). Lineage (GTDB taxonomy): Bacteria > Pseudomonadota > Gammaproteobacteria > Burkholderiales > Burkholderiaceae_C > Hydrogenophaga. Next base: position 2,530 of record JANPKR010000341.1, read on the forward strand.
TTTCAAGGATCTGGCCGAGGCACTGCTGGCCAGGGCCGAGCAGCTCGTGCCGTCCTGGTTGCCGGGCGGCATCAAGCGTGGCCACGAGTACGCCTGTGGGTCTGTTCGCGGTGGTGAGGGCACGAGCTGCTCGGTAAATCTCGTGACGGGTGCCTGGGGAGACTTCGCCACTGGAGAGCAGGGCGGTGACCTGATATCCCTCTACGCTGCGGTCCACGGCATCACCATGGGCAAGGCCGCGCTGCAAGTGGCCAGGGATGAGGGCCTTGAAGATGTGGCCGGCGTACAGCGCAGTGCCTCGCACCAGCGCATCGAGCGACCGCCGGCCCCGCCTGCTCCTTCAAAGAAGCGCGACAACGAAAAATGGGCGACTGTCAGGCCGGTGCCGGCCACGACTCCGCGTCCTACCTTCACCCACTATCACCGCCGGCCCGAGGATCTGGTGCACACCGCAGCGTATCGCGTGGGAGATGAGCTGCATGGCTATGTGTGCAGGTTCCGCACCAGCGACGGTGGCAAGGACACGCTTCCATACACCTGGTGCGTCAGCGAGCGCAACGGCACACTGAAATGGCATTGGCGGCAGTTCGATGAACCTCGCCCGCTCTATCTGCCTGGTGGCTCGCTGCCTGCCGGCCGCACCGTGATCCTGGTCGAGGGTGAGGTCAAGGGAGAAGTGCTGCAGCTGCTGCTCGATGCCGGCCTCACCAGCGCTTACTGCGTGGCCAGCTGGCCAGGTGGGAGCAATGCGTGGGAGAAGGCCGACTGGTCTTGGCTGGCGGGCAGCACCGTGCTGCTCTGGCCAGATGCCGACTCCAAGCGTGAGAAGCTCACGCCCACAGAGCGCAAGACCATCCCCGATCCGTTGCTGCAGGCCGAGCTGGAAGCCAACAAGCCGTACCTGCCACCTCACAAGCAACCCGGCATGAAGGCGATGCTGGGCATCGGCGCGCTGCTGGTGGACACGCACGGCTGCAAGGTGCAGCTGCTGCCGATCTCGGAGCCTGGCGAGAAGGTCGACGGCTGGGATTGTCGCGACGCGATCGAGACCGATGGCTGGAGCCGGGACGATGTGCTCGCCTTCTTTGGTCAGGCGCAGCCACTCCAACGCGTCAAGCCAGACGCAGATGAACCTCCACCGGCCGGTGGGTCAGGTGGAGGTGGGAAAAATTCGCGCGAGCCCCTCGCTGAAGCTGGGGACGGTGATGATCCGTTTGAGGAGCACATCGAGTATCTGTGTGACACGATGAAGCTCAAGCGCTGGGAGTTGGGCATCAACCGCAAGCTGGTCATCGCTGCCTTGCGCAAGGCTCCTGCCTTGTCGCAGTGCCTGGGCTACAGCGAACTCACCAGCGCGCCGACCACCATGAAGCCATGGCCATGGCGACACAAAGCTGGCGCGATTGATGAGGCCGACGATCTGCGTATGGGCGACTGGCTCAGCAAAAACTACGGGCTGAAAGCGGCAAGCCGAGCCGCTCTATCCGAGGCCATGGACACGGTAGCTGACGAACGACGCTTCCACCCGATTCGAGACTGGCTTGACAGCCTGCAGTGGGATGGCAGGCCGCGAC
>JANPKR010000342.1:0-1994 GCA_031426175.1 Hydrogenophaga sp.
CTGCGGACCGGTGTCGCGCGGACTGTCGTAGGTGTCGATGATGTCCTTGGCCTCGGTCAGCGACAAGCCCAGGCGCTTGGCGCGCAACGTGAGCTTGAGGCGCGTGCGGTCGCGCGCCGAATACACCCGGTTGCGCCCGCCCGGGCCTTCGCGCTGCGGCTCCAGCAGCCCCATGTCTTCGTAAAAACGGATGGCGCGGGTGGTGAGGTCGAACTCGCGCGCCAGATCGCTGATGGTGTAGGTCGGGTTCGTCGCCATGGGTTCGAAGCTGTCGTTTCAGGCCGTGTCGGGTTGCAGACAGTGCGCGGCGGTGCCGCTCCGTAGAATGCCCTGAAGATTGACGTTTACGTCAACGTCACCTTGGCATCTTAACGGAATCCGCCCGCATGAACCCCACCCGCGAACAGCTCGAAGCCCGACTGCACTACCCTCTGGGAGCGGCGCTGCCCGAGCCCGGGCACACGCTGGAAGTGGCACCGGGTGTGAAGTGGATCCGCATGGCGCTGCCCTTTGCGCTGGACCACATCAACCTCTGGCTGCTGCGCGACCACATCAACGGGCGTGAGGGCTGGACGGTGGTGGACTGCTGCATCTCGCACGACGCGGCCAGGGCGCAATGGGAAACGATCTTTGCCAACGAGCTCGAAGGCCTGCCGGTGCTGCGCGTGATCGTGACGCACATGCACCCCGACCACATCGGGCTGGCGGACTGGTTGTGCGACAAGTGGACGTGCCGTCTCTGGGTGAGTGCCACCGACTTCACCATGGCGCGCATCGGGTCACAAAGCACCACCGGCTTTGGTGGTGAGGCCGCAGCCGCCTTCTTCGCCTCGCAAGGCCTGAGCGATCCCGAGAGCCTCGAGAAAATCCGCGGCCGCGCCAGCTACTACCCCAACCTCGTGCCATCAGTGCCTGCGCAGTACCGCCGCCTGTACGACGGACTGCAGGTGCCCGTCGGCGGGCGCCTGTGGCACTGCATCAGCGGCTACGGACATGCACCTGAACACATGGCGCTGTACTGCGAGGCGCTCGGCGTGCTGATCAGCGGCGACATGGTGCTGCCGCGCATTTCCACCAACGTCAGCGTGTACGACCAGGAGCCCGAGGCCGACTCGCTCACGCTGTTTCTCGACTCGTTGAAGAAGTACCTGCCGCTGCCCGAAGACACGCTGGTGCTGCCCTCGCACGGCAAACCCTTCATGGGTCTGCACGAGCGCATCCAGCAGCTGCAGGACCACCACCGCGACCGGCTCGATGAGGTGCGCGCGGCCTGCCGTGCCAAGCCTTGCAGCGGTGCCGACATCCTGCCGGTACTTTTTCCCCGCGCTCTCGACCTGCACCAGACCACCTTCGCCATGGGCGAGGCGGTGGCGCACCTGCACTGGTTGTGGATGGCAGGCGAGCTGGTTCGCGAGCAGGACGCCGATGGCGTCTGGCGCTTCAGCCCAGCCAGCCGCCGGGCCGCCCCAAGGCAGGCGTGACCCCTCGGGGGGCAGCAACCCGCGCAGCGGCGGAGCGTGGGGGCTCAACCAGCCAGCCGCCGGGCCGCCCCAAGGCAGGCTCAGCCCCCTTGGGGGGCAGCGGCCCGCGAAGCGGCGGAGCGTGGGGGCAAATCCTCACTCGCCCAGCGGCACAGCCGCGCTGCGCAGTGCCTTGCGACGCGACGCGTGGTCGGGCATGACGCTAGCGACCACATCCCAGAACTGCGGGCTGTGGTCCATGTGGTGCAGGTGGCTGAGCTCGTGCACCACCACATAGTCCACCATCTCCAGCTTGAGGTGGATCAGCCGCCAGTTCAGGCGGATGGTGCCGTCGGCGCTGGCGCTGCCCCAGCGCGTGCCGGCGCTGGAGAGGCGCAGCTTTGAGTAGCTCACGCCCAGCTTCGGCGCAAAGTGGTCCAGCCGCTGGGCAAACAAGGCCTTGGCCTGTTTCATCAGCCAGGCCTGCGCGGCGTCGCGGATCTGCGCTTCGTTCGCATTGCCTGCCAGCCCCAG
>JANPKR010000343.1:0-2427 GCA_031426175.1 Hydrogenophaga sp.
CTGCAGGCCGGCCGCTCGTTTGCCTACATGGTCGCGAAGAACCTCGACATGCTGGGCGCTGAACACGTGCGCCAGGTGCGCAAGGACTGTGCGTCCGTCATCCTGTGGTGCGCCGAAGAGGCCACCAAGATGGCGGGCAACGGCATCCAGATCTTTGGCGGCAACGGCTACATCAACGAGTACCCGCTGGGTCGCCTGTGGCGCGATGCCAAGTTGTACGAAATCGGCGCCGGCACGAGCGAAATCCGGCGCATGCTGATCGGCCGCGAGCTCTTCGCCGAGACCTGCTAAGTTCTGTGGCTTCCTGGCGCGAGCGCAGCCCCGCCCATGCGCCGCCACACTCCGAGAACAACGAATGACCTCGCAACTGAAGAACCTGTTTGACCACAACCGCGCCTGGGCCGCCGAGATGGTGGCCGCACGCCCGACCTTCTTCACCGAACTGCTCAAGCAGCAGAGCCCGCGCTACATGTGGATCGGCTGCTCCGACAGCCGCGTGCCGGCCAACCAGATCACTGGACTTGCGCCCGGTGAGGTGTTCGTGCACCGCAACGTGGCCAACGTGGTGGTGCCGACCGACCTCAATTGCCTGTCCACCATCCAGTACGCGGTGGACGTGCTCAAGGTCGAGCACCTCATGGTCGTGGGCCACTACGGTTGTGGTGGCGTGCTGGCCGCACTCAAAGACGTTCGTGTGGGCCTGGCCGACAACTGGTTGCGCCACATCAAGGACGTGCGGGACCGCCACGCCGGACTGATTGACGGCTTGCCCGACCACCGCCGCGCCGATGCCTTGTGCGAACTCAATGCGATCGAGCAGGTGATGAACGTGGCCCAGACCACGGTGGTGCAGGACGCCTGGTCGCGCGGCCAGTCGCTCACGCTGCACGGCTGGGTGTACGGCCTGAGCGACGGCTTGCTGAAGGATCTGTTGATCACGGCCGAAGACACGCAGGGACTCGATGCGATTTACCGCGCTGCGGTGGATGGCGTGACGGCACGGCACTTCGGCTGAACACCCGCGGCGCCATGTTTCCCCAGCGCCTCGACTCGACCCTCGCCTACGCCATCGCCAAGGCGATGATGGACGGCTTCAACCGGCACTACCGCCTGTTCCGAACCGAGTCGGCGCGCGCCCAACACCGCTTCGAGACCCGAGACTGGCTCGGCCAGCAGCGCGCTCAGCGCGAGCGGATCGAGTTCTACGACTTGCGGGTCAAGGAATGCGTGAAGCGGCTGATGAAGGAATTCGGGGCCGACGCGCAACCCATGGACGTGTGGGAGCAGGTCAAGCTGCACTACATCGGACTGCTGGTGAACCACCACCAGCCCGAGCTGGCAGAGACCTTCTTCAATTCGGTCACCACCAAGATCCTGCGGCGCGCCTACTTTCAGAACGACTTCATCTTCGTGCGCCCCGCCGTCTCCACCGAGTACATCGAGAACGAAGAACCCAGCGCAAAGCCCACCTACCGCTGCCATTACCCCACGGCCGAGACCATGCAGGCCGAGGCGCTTCGCATGCTGCAGGACTTTGACCTGCGCGTGCCGTTTGAAGACATCGAGCGCGATGCAGAACTGGTGCTGGGCGCCATGAAGCGCCACTTCGACCACGTGAAGCTGCGCGCCAATTTCCAGTTCCAGGTGCTCTCGGGCCTGTTCTTCCGAAACAAGGGCGCCTACGTGGTCGGCAAGATCATCAACGGCTTTCAGGAGGTGCCGTTTGCGCTGCCCATCCTGCACAACACCGACGGCAAACTGGTGGTGGACGCCGCGCTCTTCGGCGAGGACGACCTGCTGATCCTGTTCAGTTTTGCGCGCGCCTACTTCATGGTCGACATGGAGATTCCGAGCGCCTACGTGCAGTTCTTGCGCAGCATGATGCCTCGCAAGCCGCGCGCCGAGTTCTACAACGCGCTCGGTCTGGCCAAACAGGGCAAGACGCTGTTCTACCGCGACTTCCTCTTTCACATGCGGCACAGCACCGACAAGTTCCGCATCGCGCCAGGCATCAAGGGCATGGTCATGCTGGTGTTTGATTTGCCCAGTTTTCCGTTCGTGTTCAAGGTCATCAAGGACTTCTACCCGCCGCAGAAAGACACCACGCGCGAGCAGATCAGGGGCAAGTACCTTCTGGTGAAACAGCACGACCGCGTGGGCCGCATGGCCGACACGCTGGAGTTCTCCGAGGTGGGTTTTCCGCGCGACCGCTTCACCGACGAGTTGATCGCCGAAATTCAGAAGTTCGCGCCCAGCCAGCTGGAGATCAGCGACCGCGACGGCGATGGCACGACCGAGGTGGTCTTGAAGCACTGCTACATCGAGCGCCGCATGATCCCGCTCAACATCTACCTGCAGGAAGCGTTCGATGCGCTTCAGGTGCATGCCGCAGACCCTGCAGCCACCGCGCAGCTGGAGCGTGCGGTG
>JANPKR010000344.1:0-7551 GCA_031426175.1 Hydrogenophaga sp.
CACGGCAGCCCTGCTCTCGCTGCTGGCCTGGCCTTTCGTGTTCCGCCCGGTGGCCACGGCCCTGGTGCTGGTGAGCGCCTTCAACACCCATTTCATGCTGCAGTACGGCGCGGTGATCGACCCGACCATGATGGCCAACATTGTGCAGACCGATGTGCGCGAGGTGCGCGACCTGATGTCCTGGGCCCTTGCGCTGACCGTGCTGCTCGTGGCCGGTCTGCCGCTTTGGGTGATCTGGCGCCGGCCGCTGGCCCTGCGCAGCTGGTTGCCACAGGCGGGACGCAACGCGCTGGGCGCCCTGATCGGGATCGTGTTGGTGGTCGTGGCAACGCTGGTGACGTACCAGGACCTCGCTTCGCTCATGCGCAACCACAAGGAACTGCGCTACATGGTCAACCCGGTCAACACCTTGTACGCGGGCAGCCGTCTGGCCATCGACCAGTTGCCCAAGCAAGTGCAAAGTCTCAAGCCCGTGGGCGAAGACGCCCGACTCGGCGCGAGCTACACCGACCAGATCCGGCCACCGCTGTTGATGGTGGTGGTGGGCGAAACCGCACGCGCACAGAACTTCGGCCTCAATGGTTACGCCCGCAACACCACGCCCGCGCTCGCACGCTGGCAGGCCCGGGAAGGCCTGGTCAATTTCAGCCAGGTGCAATCGTGCGGCACCAACACCAAGGTATCCGTCCCCTGCATGTTCTCGCCGCTCACACGCACCCGGGGCGGCAACCAGACGCCCGAGCACGAGAACCTGCTCGACGTGCTGCAGCGCGCGGGTCTGGCCGTGCTGTGGATCGACAACCAGGCCGGCTGCAAGGGCGTGTGCGCCCGCGTGCCCAACGCCAGCACGCTCGATCTGAAGATCCCCGGCCTGTGCGACGGCGGTGAATGCCTTGACCCCGCCATGCTCGAAGGCCTGGACGCGCGCATTGCCGCGCTCGACCCGGTGCGCCGCGCGCGCGGCCTGGTGCTGGTGATGCACCAGATGGGCAGCCACGGCCCAGCCTATTTCAAGCGCGCATCACCCGACCGCAAGCCCTTCATGCCCGAGTGCACCAGCAACACCTTGTCCGACTGCCCGTCCGAGCAACTGGTCAACGCCTACGACAACTCGATCGCCTACACCGACCATTTCCTGGACCTGGCGCTGCAATGGCTCAAGGCACGCGAGGAAAGCGGCGCCAACGCCACCGGCCTGATCTACATGTCCGACCACGGCGAATCGCTCGGCGAAAAAGGGCTGTACCTGCACGGTGTGCCCTACGCCATGGCGCCGCAGCAGCAGACCCAGGTGCCCATGGTGGCCTGGCTCTCGCCATCGATGCAGCAGCGCAGCGGTGTCAGCGAAAGGTGTCTGCGGGCCCAGGCCGACAAGCCCATCTCGCACGACCACCTGTTTCACTCGGTGCTGGGGCTCATGGATGTGCAGACCCAGGCACACGAATTGCCGCTGGACATGCTGGCGCCTTGTGGGACTCCAAGCGCTCACGCCGCTCGGTAACCCGTCCGAACAGCCAACTGAGGCGTTTGCTCGGCGACGGATCTGGGCTGGGGTGCGCTGGAGGCCTTTCCTACAATGCGTGGGTTTCTCATCCACCCACCCGCACAGCACCATGTCCTTCATCCGCTTCTCCGATCTTTGCTCCAGTGGCCGCGTCAAGGGCCAGCGCGTGTTCATACGGGCCGATCTCAACGTGCCGCAGGACGACACGGGTCGCATCACCGAGGACACCCGCATCCGCGCGAGCATCCCGGCGATCCAGATGGCATTGGACGCAGGCGCGGCCGTCATGGTCACCTCGCACCTGGGTCGACCCACCGAAGGCGCGTTCAAGCCCGAAGACTCGCTGCAGCCGGTGGCCGCGCGCCTTTCGGCTTTGATGGACCGCCCGGTTCGCCTGGTGTCCGGCTGGGTCGACGGTGATTTTTCGGTGGCGCTTGGTGAGGTGGTGCTGCTGGAGAACTGCCGCCTGAACGTGGGCGAGAAGAAGAACAGCCCCGAACTCGCGAAGAAGCTCGGCGCCCTTTGCGACATTTTTGTGCACGACGCCTTCGGCACCTCGCACCGCGCCGAGGGCACGACCTATGGCATTGCCGAGACCGCACCTATTGCCTGTGCCGGTCCGTTGCTGGCCGCCGAGATGGACGCGATTGCCGCTGCGCTGCTCGCGCCCACGCGCCCGCTGGTGGCCATCGTGGCCGGCAGCAAGGTCAGCACCAAGCTCACCATCTTGAAGAGCCTGGCGAGCAAGGTGGACCAGCTCATCGTGGGCGGCGGCATCGCCAACACCTTCATGCTCGCAGCGGGCTTGAAGATCGGCAAGAGCCTGGCCGAGGCCGACCTGGTGGGGGAAGCGAAGGCCGTGATCGACGCCATGAAGGCGCGCGGTGCCGAGGTGCCGATTCCCACCGACGTGGTGACCGCCAAGGCCTTCAGCGCCGACGCCGTGGCCACGGTGAAGGCCGCCACCGATGTGGCCGACGACGACCTGATCCTGGACATCGGCCCGCAGACCGCAGCGAAGCTGGCCGAGCAGCTGATGAAAGCCGGCACGATCGTGTGGAACGGCCCGGTCGGCGTGTTCGAGTTTGCGGCGTTCGAGAACGGCACCAAGGTCATCGCGCAGGCCATTGCCAAGAGCAGCGCCTTCAGCATCGCAGGTGGTGGCGACACGCTGGCGGCCATTGCCAAGTACGGCATCGAGAAGGACGTGGGCTACATCTCCACCGGCGGCGGCGCGTTTCTGGAAGTGCTGGAGGGCAAGACCTTGCCGGCGTTTGAGGTTCTCGCTCGTCGCGCGGCAGGCTGATTCAAGGCTTTCGGGTGGGGATGCTGGACACGACCAGCACCCCGATGGCCGCTGCGGTCAGCACGATCGCCAACACCACCGGTCGGTCCTGCAATCCCCACGCCGACAGGCCGACCATCACCACCATCGACACCTGCGCCACGGTCTTGCTGCGGCGCGTGAGGCTGCGGTGCGTCTCCCAGTCGCGCACCATGGGGCCGAGAAAGCGGTGGTGGAGCAACCAGCCGTGCAGCCGGGGCGAAGCCTTGGCGTAACAGGCGGCGGCCAGCAGAATGAACGGCGTGGTCGGCAGACCAGGCAGCACCACGCCGATGAGACCGAGCACCAGCGCCACGCTGCCGGCCAGCCAAAGCAGCCAGCGCACCACGCGCGAGCGGTGGAGGGTGGCGCTGTCGGGCAGAGGCATCGGGTTCGGGTGGTGGGTCGGAGGGTGGCTCCGCGCCAGCATAGCTGTCCCTGGGTATCTGCCAGCGGCAAAAGTCGCTAACCTCACGTGTGCAGCGGGCGATGTTCGTCGCCCGCCACGCCCACGAGGAACCGACCATGGCCCTGCACCACCTCGCATCCGGCGAAATCGCCAACCTGATGCACCAAGGGGGCGACGCCTTGAGCACGCAGTCCGTTGCTCTCTTCAAGTCCGAGCAGCTGGAGGTCATCCGGTTGCGGCTCCCGCTGGGTCGTGCCATGTCCACGCACCAGGTGGCGGGCGAGATCACGGTGCAGTGTCTTGAAGGCGTGCTCGACTTTGAAACGCCCAGCCGCGTTCAACGCCTGCATGCCGGTCAGCTGCTTTTCTTGCGCGGCGGTGTGCCGCACAGCCTGCTGGCGGTGGAAGACGCCAGCGTGCTGCTCACCATCGTTCTCGCCCACTGAAGCCCAACCGGAAAGGTCCGACCATGAAACGCGACGCGATCAAGAACGCCAGCACCGCCATTGGCCAGCAACCCATCACGCTGGATGTGCTGAAGGAGAAGTACCTCAAGGACGGCGAAACCAGCGAGCAGGACATCTACCGCCGCGTGGCGCGTGCGCTGGCCTCCGTCGAACCCGAGGCCGACCGCGCCTTGTGGGAACAGCGCTTTTTCGACAACCTGCAGCTGGGTGCCATCGGCGCGGGTCGCATCATGAGCGCTGCCGGCACGGCCATCCAGGCCACGCTGATCAACTGCTTCGTGCAGCCGGTGGGCGACTGCATCCAAGGCGTGGACGACGGTGGTTACCCCGGCATCTACGAAGCCCTGCGGGAAGCCGCCGAGACCATGCGCCGGGGCGGTGGCGTGGGTTACGACTTTTCTCGCATCCGCCCGCGTGGCGCCGAGGTCAAGACCATGGCGTCACTCGCCTCGGGGCCGTGCAGCTACATCAACGTGTTCGACCAGTCGTGCGCCACGGTGGAGAGCGCGGGCGCGCGGCGCGGCGCGCAGATGGGTGTGCTTCGCATCGATCACCCCGACGTTCTGGAGTTCATCACCGCCAAGCGCACGCCCGGGCGCTGGAACAACTTCAACGTGTCGGTGGGCGTGAGCGACGCCTTCATGCGCGCGCTGGCCGACGACCAGCCGTGGGACCTGGTGCACCGCGCGCGCCCCGGCGCTGCGCTGCTGGCCCAGGGCGCCCACCAGCGCGCCGATGGCCAGTGGGTCTACCGCAGCATGCCCGCTCGCGAGCTGTGGGACACGGTGATGCGCTCTACCTACGACTTCGCTGAACCCGGCATCCTGTTCCTTGACCACATCCAGCGCGACAACAACCTGCGTTACTGCGAGTCGATCGAGGCGACGAACCCATGCGGTGAGCAGCCACTTCCGCCCTACGGCTGCTGCGACCTCGGGCCGGTGATCCTGCCGCGCTTCGTGCGCCATCCGTTCGGCTTCGGGGGCTTGCCCAGTTTCGACTTCGAGGCCTTCGAGGCGGCCGTGGCGCTGCAGGTGCGCGCGCTGGACAACGTGCTCGACGTGACCTTCTGGCCGCTGCCGCAGCAGCGCGACGAGTCGGCGGCCAAGCGGCGCATCGGCGTGGGCTTCACCGGCATGGGCAATGCGCTGGCCATGCTGTGCGTGCGTTACGACCGCGCCGAGGGACGCACGCTGGCCGCGCAGATCGCCGAGCGCATGCGCGACGCGGCCTACACGGCTTCGGTGGCGCTGGCGCAGGAGAAGGGCGCGTTTCCGAAGTTCGACGCCGACGGCTATCTCGCCGAGGGTACCTTTGCCAGCCGCCTGCCCGAGGCGCTGCGCGCAGCCATCCGCACGCACGGCATCCGCAACAGCCACCTGCTGTCCATCGCGCCCACAGGCACTGTGAGCCTGGCCTTTGCCGACAACGCGTCCAACGGCATCGAGCCGCCGTTTTCCTGGATGTACCGGCGCAAGAAGCGCGAGGCCGACGGCAGCACCACCGACTACGCGGTGGAAGACCACGCCTGGCGGCTCTACCGCGAGCTCGGTGGCGACATGGCGCAGCTGCCCGAGTACTTCGTGAACGCGCTGTCCATGCCGGCGACCGACCACCTGGCCATGATGGAAGCGGTGCAGCCCTTCGTGGATACCGCTATTTCCAAGACGGTGAACGTGCCAGCCGACTACCCGTACGACGACTTCAAGGGCCTGTACCAGCAGGCCTGGCGCGCGCAGCTCAAGGGCCTGGCCACCTACCGGCCCAACGCCATCCTGGGCTCGGTGCTCGACACCGGGCCCACGCCCGAAACCACGGCGAGTGTGGCCACCGTGGACCCGATGCGCACGGTGATCGAGAGCCGGCCACCGGGTGCCTTGCCGGCGGTGGCCGACAAGATCGAGTACTGGACGCAGGAGGGCCACCAGACCCTGTACCTGCTGGTGTCGTTCCTGCCTGTGCCCACCGCCGACGGCGCGGGCACGGTGGAGCGAGCGATCGAGTTTTTCATGCCGGTGGGGCAGAGCGGCGAGTCGCAGCAGTGGGTGTCGTCCAGCATGCGGCTGCTCTCGCTGGCCGCGCGCGGCGGTTTCCTGGAGCGCGCCCTGCGCGACATGCGCAAGGTGGTGTGGGACCGTGGCCCGGTGCGCATGGGCACCCACCAGAAGGCCGATGGCACGCATGTGCCGATGTGGCACGACTCGGTGGTGGCGGCCATCGCTTACGCGGTGCAGACGCTGATCGCGCAGCGCGCGGGCGTCACACCCGCGTCGGGTCAAGCTTCACCGGTGGTGGTGCAGGCCACACCCGGGATGATGCCGGGCAAGAAGTGCGGCGAGTGCGGCGCGCACGCGGTGATCCGCAAGGACGGCTGCGATCACTGCACGCAGTGCGGTCACCTGGGCTCGTGCGGCTGAGCCGCGGGTCTGCTCAGGCCTTCGGGCCGACCGTCAGTGCGACCTCGCCCACACCTTCAACCGAACCGGTGATCTGGTCGTCCGGCAGCACCGCGCCCACGCCTTCGGGCGTACCGGTGTAGATCAGGTCGCCAGGTTGCAGGTGGTAGAAAAGCGAGAGGTCGGCAATGATTTCGCGGATGTTCCAGATCAGGTTGTCCACGTCGGACTTCTGCTTCACCGCGCCGTTGACCGACAGCTCGATGCCACCGCGCTCGATCACCACACCGGGCATGGGCACGATCTCGCTGCACACCGACGAGTGCTCCACGTCCTTGCCCAGGTCCCAGGGGCGGCCCTTGTCGCGCGCCACCAGCTGCAGGTCGCGCCGCGTCATGTCCAGGCCGGCGGCGTAGCCGTAAATGATCTCGTGGGCGTCTTCGGCTTTCACGCGAAAGCCCGGCTTGCCGATGGCCAGCACGAGTTCCATCTCGAAGTGGTAGTTGGCCGTCTCGCTGGGGTAAGGCGTGGTTGCGCCCGAGAGCGCGAGGGTTTGCGGTGCCTTGGTGAAGTAGAACGGCCGCTCGACCGACTTGTCCACCGGCTTGCCCATTTCCACCGCGTGCGCGTGGTAGTTGCGGCCGACGAAGAACAGGCGGTTGACAGGGAACAGCTCGGCGTGGCCGCGCACGGGAACGGACGCAACGGGAGGAGGTGGGAAGAGGTAGGTTGTCATGGCAAAACTCAAGGCATGTTGGGTTGGTTGTCGGGGCGCACTTCGTAGACGCCGAGCTTGCGGTGCAGCGGCGATTCGTCGGCGATGAAGAGGAAGGCTGGTGCGCTGGCCGAGACGTTGGTGAGCGTGGTGGCGGTGTAGCCGGGGATACAGCAGGTGTCGGCAGCGACCAGATCGAAACCCGTCGCTTCGGTGGCCACGCGTGCTGCGCCTTCGATCACGTGGTAGACCGCTGCGGGCGAACGCGATGGCAGCTGCAGCGTCTGGCCCGGACGCAGCATGAGGGCGTGGAAGCCGAGGATGTTCTCCACGTCTTGGCCGGTCTCGGGGTTCACATAGGTGAGCTGCACCGCGTCCATGTCGGGCCGGTCGGCGCCCAGCGACTCCAGCGAGGCCTTCGCGTCGGCCCAGGGGTAGCGCAGCATGGGGTAGCGCCGTCCACTGCGTCCGAACACGGGTGTGGGCACCAGGCCACCGCGCGCATAGGCCCGTTCACCATGACCTGGGCTCACCGCTTGGCGTGCACCGTTGAGGTGGTAGCTCACCTCCAGGTAGTAGGCCAGCGGCAAGTCCAACACGTCGAGCCAGATCACCGGTTCGGTGCCGTCGTGGCCATGCTCGTGCCACAGGCCGGTGGGTGTGAGGATCAGGTCGCCACGGCTCATGGGGCAGCGTTCGCCGTCCACCGTGGTCCAGGCGCCCTCGCCTTCCACCA
>JANPKR010000345.1:0-2736 GCA_031426175.1 Hydrogenophaga sp.
CGCGATCTGGTCTACAACGTCATCAACTGCGACAAGCCGATCGTGAGCGCCATGCACGGCCCGGCTGTGGGCGCGGGCCTGGTGGCCGGCTTGCTGGCCGACATCTCGATCGCAGCCAAGAGCGCGAAGATCGTTGACGGCCACACGCGCCTGGGTGTGGCCGCGGGCGACCACGCGGCCATCGTCTGGCCACTGTTGTGCGGCCTGGCCAAAGCCAAGTACTACCTGCTGCTGTGCGACCCCATCAGCGGTGAGGAGGCCGAACGCATCGGGCTGGTCTCGCTGGCGGTGGACGAGGGCGAGTTGCTCGACAAAGCCTATGAAGTGGCCGACCGGCTGGCCAGTGGCAGCCAGAGCGCGATCCGCTGGACCAAGTACGCGCTCAACAACTGGTTGCGCCAGGCTGGGCCTGCGTTCGACACGTCGCTGGCGCTGGAATTCATGGGTTTTGCCGGTCCCGACGTGCGCGAAGGTGTGGCATCCTTGCGCGAACGCCGAGCCCCCCGCTTTGGTGTGGACGGCTGAGGCCCGGCAACACGGCAGTCGCCCTGACCCCCACAACAGGAGACATCCATGAGCGACGCGCCCAGCAGCGGATTCGGCAAGTTCGTACCCGGCTTCGAGTTCCTGCAGAACCTCGCGGGGCAGGCTGCCGGCGGTGTGGCGCAGGGCATCGGGCAGAACATCCCGCAGATGCCCAACCTGGGCCATTGGGTGGCGCCCACCTTCAATGTGGAAGACCTGGAAAAGCGCATCGAGGAACTCAAGGCGGTGCATTTCTGGCTCGACCAGAATTCCAAGGCGCTGGGCGCAACCATCCAGGCGCTGGAGGTGCAGAAGATGACGCTCTCCACGCTCAAGAGCATGAACTTCAGCATGGGCGATGTGGCCAACGCACTCAAGATCAAGGCCGCCGACACGCTGGCCAGCTTCACTGGTGGGGCACCTTCTGCGGCACCCGCCCAGTTCGCCGGGCTTGAGATCCCGGCGCGCACCTATGGCAACGCACCCAAGGCCGAGCCGGCCGAAGACGTTGAGCGCGAAGAAGCGGAGGCGCCAGAACCAGCACCCCGCAGCAAGGTTCGAAAGACGGCCGCCCCGGTCGCTCCACCGGCCGCCGGTGGTGTGGTGGACCCGATGCAGTGGTGGGGCGCGATCTCGCAACAGTTTCAGCAGATTGCTTCCAACGCGATGAAGGACGTGGCCAAACAGACCGCGCTGGACACCACCCGCCAGGTGGCCTCGGGCCTGACCGACCAGGCCGTGAAAGCCGCCACCGGCATGGCCGGCAAGGCCGCGCGCAGCATCGGCGGCACCGTGGCGCGCAACGTGGGCACGGCCGCCGGCATGGGTCGCGCAGCGGCCCGCGCAGTCACCGCACCGGCCAAAAAGGCTGCGCCCCGGCCTGTTGCCAAAAAGGCGCCCACCCGCGCACCAGCCGCCAAAACACCAACCCGTGCCAGCGCAGCCCAACCCATGGCCGCTGGCGACTGGACCATGCCCACGGCGTTTTTCCCCGGCTTTGCCGCGTTGCAGCCCGCTGCCGCGCCGCCGGCCAAACCCAAAGCCGCTGCCAAAAAAGGCGGGGCCCGCAAGGCCACCCCTCCCAAAACTGCTGCCCCCAAGACCCCTGCAACCAAATCCACCCGCCGGCGCTGAACCCTCGCGCCTCCGATGGGTCGACCTCTGATGAAACTCTTCCCCTACGCCCACGCCACCCACCCGCAATGGCGCATGGCCGCCGCCCTCGTGCTGGCGCAACTGCGCGGCCAGATGGCCCTGCCCGAGTACGCCCAAGCGCCTGCGCTGGCACTGCTCTACATCACCGACCATTACGCCGCCGAGGCCCAGGCCATCCTGGAGCATCTGAGTGCGGAGCTGCCCGAGGTGGCCGACTGGGCCGGCACAGTGGGGGTGGGCGTGTCGGCGAACAACGTGGAGTATTTCGACGAGCCGGCGCTGTGCGTGATGCTGTGCGACCTGAGCCCCGACCAGTACCGCGTGTTCAGCGGTGTGGCGCCGCTCGCAGCGAGCGGCCGTGCGGCCGGCTCGGGCGGCTTCGTGGCCCATACCGCGCTGGTGCATGCCGATGGTGGCACACACGAGCTCAACGAGCTGATCGCCGAGGTGGCCGAGCGCACCGGCAGCGGTTATGTGTTTGGTGGGCTGGCCGGCAGCCGGGGACAAAGCGTGCAGTTTTCGCTCGGGAGTGCGGGCAATCTGAGCGGCCAGGGTGCGGCCAGCGGTGTGTTCCTGGGCGGCTTGAGCGGTGTGGCGTTCGGGGCCGATGTGGGCATCGTCTCCCGCGTCACGCAGGGCGCACAGCCGGTCGACAAGGAGCGCACCGTCACCGAGTCCGACGGCAACCTCGTGCTCAAGCTCGACGGTGAGCCTGCGCTCGACGTGCTGCTGCGCGAGCTCGACATTTCACTGGAGCAGCCCGAGTTGGCCATGCCGCGCCTGCGCGCCACGCTGGTGGGGCTGACTCAGGCAAACCCCGATGTGGACATTGAGTTGCCCGCCAGCGGCCCGCAGCTGCGCGGGCAGTTCGGTACCGAGGTCATGGTGCGGCACCTGATCGGGCTGGACCCAGGCCGCCGCGGCGTGGCCATTGGCGACCAGGCGCCCGAGGGCACGCGGCTGGCGTTTTGCGAGCGCAATGTGCAGGCCGCGCGGGCCGACCTGATCCGCGTGTGCTCGGAAGTGCGCGAAGAACTGGAGCCCGAAGAGCTCAGC
>JANPKR010000346.1:0-4304 GCA_031426175.1 Hydrogenophaga sp.
CGCGACGGCGAAGAGGCGCTGGCCTTTTTTGCCCGCTGGGAAGCGGGCGAAGCGCAGCCTGCCGTCATACTGCTGGACATCAACCTGCCCAAGGTCAATGGACTGGAGGTGCTGCAAAAGCTCAAGGAACACCCGGTGTTCCGGCGCATTCCGGTGGTGGTGCTCACCTCGTCGCGCGAGAACTCCGACCTCAACACCGCCTACGACCTGGGCGTGAACTCCTACATCGAGAAGCCGGTCAGCTTCAGCAAATTCATTGAAGTGGCCGAGCACATCGAACTCTACTGGTGCCTGCTCAACGAGCGGCCCGCCTGACCACCAAGGAATTCGCCATGATCAAGATCCTCATCCCCGTCGACGGCTCCGCCCAGTCGATGCACGCGGCATACCACGCCATGCGCCTGGTCAGCTCGGGCCTGAAGGCCCGCTTCGTGGTGGCCAACGTGCAGGAAGCCCCCAACCTCTACGAGCTCGTGGTGGCGCACGACCCCGACGTGTTGCACGAGGTGAGCGATGCCGCCGGCCACGATCTGGTGCGTCCGGCCGTGGCGCTGCTCGCTGCGGCCAGTCAGCTGGTGGAAGAAGCCGTGGCCAGCGGCGACCCCGCGCACACCTTGCTGGAACTGGTGGAAAGCCACGAATGCGACGCCGTGATCATGAGCGCCCACGGCAGCGGCAACGATGACGGCGATGTCGAACGCGGTCTGGGTTCGGTGGCGAATCATCTGGCGCAGCACTGCCCCGTGGCCGTGACCATCGTGCGGCCGGCGCATCTGGAAGCGGCCGGGGAATCTTGAACTCGCGCGGGCGGCTTTCAGGTCAACGGAAGAGGGTTGCAACGCGACTGCCGAAGAACGCTTGGGCCGTGAAGGGGCGCGGGCAGTTTGCGTCGGAAGATTGCTTCGGTGGAAGACCGCCCCATCGGCGCGCACCGCAACATCGTGCGCAGCTGGTCTGGCAGCTGGAGCTGGTGGTTCAGCACGCCGGGAGTGGCTGCAGGAAAGGGTGACCCAATCCACACTGGGGCCGGCGTCTGGCGCACTTGCTGTTCATTTCGATCAAGATCTCGGTACAGCGGTCGATACTGGCCTACGCAAGAACGCTCGTGCTTGACCACACCGATGACACTGCCTCGCCTGCGGACCGACAAATCGAAAGTGAACCCTTCATGCGGCCCACGACATCACCAACCCGCACCCTCGGCACCGGTGCACACCTGTTGGAGACGCTGAGCACCATCGCGCTGCTGCACTGCGCCATGTCGACCGTTCTCACGACTGTGGCAGCACGGACCACCTCCTGCAGGCAGACACCCGATGCCTGACCCCACCATCCCGCGCCCAGGCAAGTTTGCATTTGACGGCTCGTCGGGAACACTTGACCAGCACCGCGTCAAAGCCCTGCGCGTGCTGCTGCTGGCCGCGAGCTTCGCCGCCCCGACGATCGCACTGGCGCTCTTTCTGCGCGAAGGGGCCACGCAGCTGACTCTGATGGTCGGCGCCACGAGTGTCCTGTTGTGGATGCTCGGCTTGCTGCTCCAGCGCGGACACGTGACCATCGCATCCCATGGTCTGGTGCTGTTGATTCTGACGATCGCCACCGTCTCCACCGTGATCACCGGGGGCGTTCGCAGTGCTGGCGTGTTCGTGCTGCTGTCATCCATGGTGCTGGCAAGCACTTTCCTCTCGCGGGGAAAGATGATCGCGGTCGTGCTGTATTGCATCCTGGCCCTCGGGGCGATCAACTGGTTCGAGCAGCGCGGCATGCTGCCTGGCGCGCTGCCACCCACGGATTGGACCGTGTGGATCATCCAGGCGGCGGTGAGCGGGATCATCTTGACCAGCGCTCTGGCGGGCCAGTACCGCCTCCAGGAAGCGTTCGATACACAGAAGCAAGCGCTGAGCCTGGCCTACCAAGCAGAAGCCGCCCTGAAAGAAAGCCAGGAGCGCTTCAAGGCGCTGTTCCGGAACAACCCGGTGCCCTGCCTGGTGCAGTCTCTGGACAACCGCGTGACGGTGGACGTCAACGATGCGTATGTCCAGGGCAGCGGCTTTTCCCGCAAGGAGCTGGTGGGCCACCAGCCGCCCAACCTGTGGGCCAACCCGGCCGAAGAGCAAGCCTTTCGAAACACCTTGAAAAAGCACGGTCGGGTGGACGGCATGTATGCCCGCGGCTTGCGGCGCGATGGCTCCCAGTTCGATTCGCTGATCTATGCCGAGCTCATCCAGCAGGGCAACGAGAGGCTCATGATCGGCATGATTGTCGACATGAGCGCAGAGGAAAAGTCACGCAGGGCACTGCAGCAGTCTGAAGCGCGTTTCTCCAAAGCCTTTCGGTACAGCCCGATCTGCATGACCCTGACGCGCCTGAGCGACGGGCGCTACCTGGAGGTCAACGCCGCCTGCGAGCAGGTGTTCGGTGGCCCTCCCCAGCATTTCATTGGAAGGACATCGCTGGAAACAGGTATCTGGCCAAGCCAGCAGGTGCGCGAAAACTATGTCAACACCATGCTGCGCAACGGACGCCTGATGGGCTACGAAACAGAGGTGCGCAACCTCAAGGGTGAACTGGTCGAGGTCAAGGTATGGGCCGAGATCATCGACATCGAAGGCGAAGCCTGTGCCCTGTCCTTCGTGCTCAATGTGGCCGAAGAGAAGCGACGACGCAGCATGCTGATCAATCTCGCTGAAGGGGTTTCACCCAAAATCGGACAGGCTTTCTTCCTGTCGGTGACCGAGCACATGGTGGCGGCCTTGGGGGCAACCAGCGTGGTGATTGGTGAAACGGCCGAAGGTGGTGGCATCAACACGCTGGGCCTGATGCACAACGGCAACCTGCAAGCCAATCGCTGCGTGCAGCTGCACGGGCCCAGCGTTGCCGCGATGATGGCCAACGAGGACCTGTGCGTCATCGAGTTGCCCGCGGGGGTGCCCCTGCTGTCCGATGTCCCCTTTGCCGACGGGCATTCCCACACGGTTGCTGGAATTGCCTTGCGCGACCCCGACGGGACAGCCATCGGCCTGCTGGCCGTCGCCTGGGAGCACTCCGCCCAGGTGGGTGCCGATATCCAGGCACTGACATCGATATTCGCCAGCCGCAGCAGCGCTGAACTGATGCGGCTGCGGCGCGACTTGAAAATCCAGCGCTTGCAAGACACCCTGGAACAGCGTGTCCAGGCCCGCACCGCGCAGCTTCAGCACATCAACCGCGAGCTGGACAGCTTTGCCTACTCGGTCTCACACGATCTGAAGTCGCCGCTGCGTTCGATCGACGGCTTCATGCATGTCCTCAGAGAGCAAATGGGCGACCGCGTCCGTCCTGAGGACGACGCGATCATCAGCCGGGTCATGGCGTCCGCGAGCCGGATGGGTGGCCTGATCAAGGACTTGCTGGCGCTGGCGCGGGTCAGCCAGACCCAGCTGCAACGCACCTGGGCGAATCTGAGCGAGATGGCCGACGAGGTCATGCGACAGGAGCGGCAACGGGACCCTGAGAACCTGGTCGAGGTGGTCATTGAACCCGAACTGTTCGCCGACTGTGACCCGCATCTGGCCAGGATCGCACTCGAAAACCTGCTGGGCAACGCCTGGAAATACTCGCGGAACACGCCGCAGCCCCGCATCGAGTTCGGCCGCGTGCCCTCCAGCGAGGCCGGCCCGCCGACGTTTTTTGTCCGTGACAACGGCGCAGGATTCGACATGTCCCGCTCGGACCGTCTCTTCAAGCCTTTCACACGTCTGCACCAGCCGAGCGAGTTTCAGGGCTCCGGCATTGGCCTGGCCACCGTGCACCGCATCATCGAGCGGCATGGGGGGCAGATCCACGGCCAGGGCGATGTGGGGCGAGGCGCGGTGTTCCAGTTCATGTTCGGACGCTCCATCCAGGAATGACGCTGCAAGTGCAGCGCCCTGCAAACGTCCCCTGAGCGTTGGACGACCCACGAGGAGGTGTGCAGGTTCGGCCGGATTCCGCCTTGGCGGAACTCAGGCTTTGCGCTTGTCGAGCCGGAAGATTTTCACCGCGTCGTTCATCACGCGGGCCTGTGCCTGCAGCGAGCTGGCCGCAGCCGACAGCTCTTCGACCATGGCCGAGTTCTGCTGTGTCACCGAGTCGAGCTGGCCCACCGCCTGGTTGATCTGCGCCAGGCCCATGGACTGTTCGTGCGTGGCGCCAGTGATCTCGGCGATCAGGCCATTGACCTGTTCCACCGAGCCCACCACATTGGCCATGGTCTGCCCGGCGCTGTGCACCAGCTGGCTGCCGTGCGTGACCTTGGCGGCCGACTCGTCGATCAGCACCTTGAT
>JANPKR010000347.1:0-15505 GCA_031426175.1 Hydrogenophaga sp.
AAAGAGTGAAATTGGAATCTGACCCCGATTAAACACCAATTAAACACCAGCCTTCTGGCGCCACGCCGCCTGAAGTCTTGATGCCATCAACAGCCCCACAACAGACGACGCACCCGTGATCCACCAGGTGGACTGCCAGCCGCCAGCCTGGGTGGCGACCCAGGCCACGAGTGGTGGCCCGGTAAATTGACCCATAGCCGAGAACTGTTGCATCCAGCCGACCGTGGTGGATACCGTGTCTTCGCTCGGCGCGAGCAACACCGCCAGGCCGAACAGCGTGCCAGGGATCAGCCCCCCCACGCCTGAGAACACCAGCACCGCGAGGTACTGTGTCACCACGTGCCCCGATGCAGAAAACGCGATGATCGAGCCGATACCCATCGCGCAAAAGCCCCAGGCCAACAGCACGCCAGGACGCACACCCCTGGCCAGCAAACGTCCGGCGCCAATGTTGCCCACCATGTTGATGCCGGCGGCCAGCGCGCTGAGGCCACCCACCGCTGCCGCCGCGAAATGGTCGTTTTGCGCGTAGATGGTCGGCAGGAACCCGATCACCGCCAGCCATTGACCGGAGTAGAGGAAAAACGCCAGCGCGACCCACCAGGGTCCCGGTGCCGTGAGCGTTTTCCGGAGCCTGGGACCCCAGGCGACACCGCCCTGCTCTGGACTGCCAACGGAAACGCTGTCTGGCGCCAGGCTGCGCGCCATCAGCACAGCCGAACACAGCGAAAGCCATGACAAAGCCGCCCAGGTCCAACGCCAGCCAACCTGATCGATGAGCGCACCGCCCAGCAACAAGGCCAGCGCAGTACCCAGGGGCATGTAGGCCCCCCACCAACCCAAGGCGCGAGACAACGTCGGGGCGTGCAGCACACGTCGCCGCAACAGGCCCGGCGCTGGCAGTACCGCAAGCAAAAAGCCAACGCCTTCCACCACGCGTGACAACAAGAGCACAGCGGTGCCCGGGGCCAGAGCACCCATCGCGCTGCCGAACGCCAACAGCACCAGACCGACCAGCATGACCCGCCTCGGCCCGAGCCGGTCGGCGGTGAGGCCGACCACCAGACCCAAGGTCATGCCAGCCAGCTGGACCAACGACAACAGGAAGCCCGCCTGCACCAGCGTGAGATGCAGGGCGTCGCGCAACACGGGAATGGCCACAGGCAACTTGCCAATGTGCAAAGCGCAGGTGACCCCCACGGCGTACACGATGACGGCTGTGCGCCGGGATACCGGGTCTTCGCGGTGTGTCATGGGGCGGCCGGGCCGGTTCAGTTCAGGGAAAGACCACGGTCCCGAACAGGCGCTCGTGCTCCCGGATCGCGAACCGATCGGTCATACCGGCAATGTAGTCGGCCACCGCGCGCGCATGGTGATGGCTGCGACCGTGGGCCTCGGGCAGTTCCTGTGGCGCATTCAGATAGCGCTCAAAGAGATCACTCACCACCTGCCGCGCACGGCCGGTGGTTTCCATGACCTGAGGATGGCGATACAGGTTGCGCAGCAAAAAGGTCTTGAGCACCTGCGAGCGCTCGCGCATCGCCGGCGAAAACGCAACAAGAGGCGGCAAGCGGCGCGCGGCATCGGCGTCAACCAGGGCCTTTTCGGCAATGCGAAGGCGGGTGTGATCGATCACGTCGTACACCTGATCGCTGAGCATCAAGCGGATCGATTCGAACAGAAGACGCCTGCCCCCAAGTGTGGGATGGGTCAACAACGCCCGCTTTCGGTAGTGCGCGAACAAAGGTACGTCGTCGAGCTGCTCCAGCGTGAGCAGGCCCGAGCGAACACCGTCGTCGATGTCGTGCGCGTTGTAGGCAATCTCGTCGGCCAAATTGCACAATTGGGCCTCCAGGCTGGGCGAGCCGCCATTGAGAAAGCGGGCTGCGACACCGTCGGGCTCCTTGCTCTCGAGCCGCTGCGCATGGGCGCGTGAGCAGTGCTTGAGGATGCCTTCACGGGTCTCGAAACACAGGTTCAGACCATCGAAAGACGGATAGCGCTCTTCCAGTTCGTCCACCACGCGCAGGCTCTGCAAGTTGTGCTCGAAGCCACCACCATTGGCTGCCAGCTCGCTGGGCGGAAGGCCCTGCATGCAGGCGTTCAGCGCGTCCTGGCCCGCATGTCCGAAGGGTGTGTGGCCGAGGTCGTGCGCCAGCGCAATGGCTTCCACCAGGTCTTCGTTGAGCTGCAGGGATCTGGCAATGCTGCGCCCGAGTTGGGCGACTTCGAGCGAGTGCGTCAGGCGCGTGCGAAACAGATCGCCTTCGTGGTTGAGGAAGACCTGGGTCTTGTAAACAAGGCGGCGAAACGCCGTCGAGTGGATGACACGATCGCGATCGCGCTGGAAGGCGGTGCGCGTTGGTGCTTCGGATTCTGGATACCGGCGGCCGCGACTGCTTGAGGGGTCACTGGCGTAAGTTGCCAAACCTTGCAACGGTGGCTGCGGCACCCGCTCCATCAGGCCCGCACGCTGTCGGCGATCACCTGCGCCACCAGCGCGTCGGGCGCGCTGCGCACCGCCGCGCTGCCAGGGCGGTCAATGACCACAAACTTGATCTCGCCGGCCTCCGACTTTTTGTCGATGCGCATCAACGCAAGGTAGCGACCAAGGTTGTCCTGCGCATCTAGCACAGGGGCCACCGTGGGCAGGCCCGCCGCTTGCACCAGACGTGTGAGGCGCTCGACAAAGGCTGCATCCACGCCGCCCAACAGCTGCGAGAGCCGGGCTGCCATGACCATGCCGCATCCCACTGCTTCACCGTGCAGCCAGGCGCCATAGCCCATGCCGGCCTCGATGGCATGTCCGAAGGTGTGCCCGAAATTGAGAATGGCGCGCAGCCCGGCTTCGCGCTCGTCCTGACCCACCACCCAGGCCTTGATTTCGCAGCTGTGCTTGACCGCATGGGCCAGCGCGCCAGCATCACGAGCCATGAGCGCGTCGATGTTCGCTTCGATCCAATCGAAGAAGGCCATGTCCGCAATGGGCCCGTACTTGATGACCTCGGCCAGTCCGGCAGCGAGTTCACGCGCGGGCAAGGTGGCGAGTGTGTCGAGGTCACACAGCACGCGCTCTGGCTGGTAGAAGGCCCCGATCATATTTTTGCCCAGAGGATGGTTGATCGCGGTCTTGCCACCGACCGACGAATCCACCTGTGCCAGCAGCGTTGTAGGCACTTGAACAAACGGCACACCTCTCATGTAGCTGGCCGCGGCAAAGCCGGTCATGTCACCCACGACGCCACCGCCCAGTGCAAACATCACCGTCTTGCGGTCGCAGCCGTTCGACAGCAGTGCATCAAAAATCAGGTTCAAAGATTCCCAGGTTTTGTGGGCCTCGCCATCGGGCAGGCATACCGTGTGGATGCGGGCATAGCGCGACGCCAGCGCCTGCTGAAGCCGATGGGCATAGAGCGGCGCGACCGTTTCGTTGGTCACGATCATGGCGCTGTAGGCAGCGGGCAGATGTGCGTAGCTGCTGGCCTCGTCCAGCAGTCCTGGTCCGATGTCGATGGCGTAGCTGCGGTCACCGAGGTCGATGCTCACACGCTGCTGCATGGAAGAAATGGCTGGAGACGTCATGGGCCCCGAGTTTATGCCCTCATCACCTGCAACCTGACGGAAGGGTTCAAGACGGCGGAAGCGCTTCGCCAGGGACCACAAAACCAGCGAGCTCCAGCTGCATCACGATCATGCTCACCAACATGGCCACCGAGGGTCGACCTGTTTCGATCACGAAATGCGCAGTCTCCCGGTACAACGGATCTCGCACTGCATAAAGATCCCGCAGACGCTGAAGCGGATCAGCAACTTGCAACAAGGGACGATTGCGGTCGTAGCGCAGTCGACGAAACACTTCTTCGGGGGCGGATCGAAGGTACACGACCGAACCCCGCCGATGAAGGTGCTCCCGATTCTGCGCGCGCAATACAGATCCGCCACCGGTGGACACCACACACGCCGGGCCGGCAGTGAGTTCCTCAAGTACAGCGGCTTCGATGTCTCGAAAGCAGTCCTCGCCTTCCCTTTCGAAGAACTCCCGGATCGAACAGCCCAATCGCTGTTCGATCACATGGTCGGAGTCAAAAAAGGGGAGTGCGATGCGGCGGGCCAGTTGTCGACCCACCGTCGATTTGCCCGAGCCGGGCAAACCAATCAGGAAACAGGACGTGGCGCTCAATTGATCGCAGATCGACCCAGCACGCGCGGTGTGATGAAGATGAGCAGCTCCGACTTGTTGTTGATCCGCTCGCGCGACTTGAACAAATTGCCCACCCCAGGCAGGTCCCCCAGCAAAGGTACCTTGTTCACTTGATCACGCTCGGTCTGCTCGAAGATGCCACCGATCACCACCGTTCCGCCGTTCTCCACCAGCACCTGGGTCTGCACGTGCTTGGTGTTGATGGCAATGCCATCAGGCGTTGATTCGCCACGGCTGTCCTTGTTGATGTCCAGGTCCAGAATGATGTTGCCTTCAGGCGTGATCTGAGGGGTGACTTCCAGCTTCAGGTTGGCCTTTCGGAATGCAATAGCCGTGGCTCCACTGGAGGTGGCGGTCTGGTACGGGAACTCCGTGCCTTGTTCGATCAGGGCCTTGACCTGATCCGCCGTGACCACACGTGGGCTGGATACGATGCGACCTTTTCCATCGGATTCCAAAGCCGAAATCTCGAGGCTCAGGAAACGCGATGCGTTCGGGCTGAACAGCGACAGGGCATATGAGGCAGCCAAGGCATTGCTCGGATTGGCTGGCAGGCTCACGAAAGGCTGCGATGTCTGCGTCGGACCGGTTGAAACAGCGCCGTAGGTCGAGCCAAAGTTTCCCTGCACAGCATTGCCGTTGACCGATCCCACACCAAATCCACGAACACCACCACCCAAACGGACACCCAATGATTTGCCAAAACTGTCGTCTGCTTCCACGATGCGCGCCTCGATGATCACCTGGCGAATAGGGATGTCCAGCTTGGCGATCAGGTCTTGAACCTGTTGCAGCTTGGACGGAATGTCTGTCACAAACAACTGGTTGGTCCGCGGCTCGGAAATCACGCTGCCGCGCTCGGACAGAATGCGTGCGCTGTTGCCACCGCCGCTGCCACCACTGCCCGATGAGGTCAGCTGCGCAGCTATATCGACCGCCTTCGCGTAATTCATCTGAAAACCTTGCGTCCGCAAGGCCTCCAGGCTCTCGGTAGACGCTCGGGCTTCAAGATCTTGTTTCTCGCGAGCAGCAATTTCATCTTTCGGCGCGATCCACAGCACATTGCCCGACTTGCGCATGCCCAGACCCTTGGCCTGCAGGATGATGTCCAGCGCCTGATCCCAGGGCACATCTTTCAAGCGCAACGTCACCGATCCGGTGACCGAGTCGGAGGTTACAACGTTGAAGTTGGTGAAGTCGGCAATCACCTGCAGCAGAGAGCGCACCTCAATATTCTGGAAGTTGAGCGACAGCTTTTCACCGTTGTAGCCTGGGCCTTGCGTCAGCTTGCTGGAGTCGATCTTTTGCTCGCGAATTTCCAGCACAAACTGGTTGTCACTTTGGTAAGCCGAGTGCTCCCAATTGCCCGTTGGCGCCACCACCATGCGAACGCGGTCGCCCGCCTGCGAGGTGGTCACACTTTGAACGGGTGTGCCGAAGTCGCTCACGTCGAGACGGCGACGCAGGCCTTCAGGCAAGGATGTCTTTAGGAACTCCACCACCAGGTTCTGACCTTGCTGGCGAATGTCGACGCCCACCTGGTTGTTGGCCAACTCCACGACCACGCGGCCGGCGTTGCCCACACCACGGCGGAAATCGATGTCGCGCAGCGATGTCACGTCGCGGTTGCGGCTTTCGGAAAAGACCGCGGGAGGTGCCGCGGCTGCGGTGACCACCTCGGAGCGTTGGAGCACCACAAGCAGCGAATTGCCTTCGATTTTGGTTTCGTAGGAGGCTGCCTGCTTCAAGTTGATGACAACGCGTGTACGGTCGCCAGCCTGCACCACGTTGGCCGAGCGCAGGTTGCCTTCATTGATGTCGACCGTGCTGCGCCCGATGGCGTTGGCCACGCCGGGAAAGTCCAAAGCAATTCGCGCAGGGGCCTGGATTGTGAAGCCTGTGGGGACAGCCGCGAGAGGCTGCGCCAAGTTGATGCGGATGACCTCCACGCCGCCTTGGACCCCGCCCGACAGCGATTGAATGGCGTTTTGGGCCTGCGCCCAGACGGTTGTGAACGCCATGCACGCAACAACGGCTCCTTTGAGCAAGCCCCACTGCACGGAAGAAACCACGGTTGCCTTGTTTGGCTTGTTCATTTAGAAGATCCCTCTTGTAACTGCAACGCTGCGGGGCGCTCGGTCCATTCGCCGCCGGAATCCTGCACGATCTCGCGCAGGATCACCTCGGTCTCGGAAATGCGGGTGACCCGCCCATAGTTCTGACCCAGGTAATTCCCTGGCCGGACTTGGTACAGCAGGTTGTCCACCTTCACCAACGCCACCAACTGTCCATCCCGATTCAGGCTGCCGACCAAGGACATGGTGTCCAAGGGGTATGCCTCCAGAGGCTGTTTGCGCCGGTTGAGCTCCGGCTCGATCAACGCAGCATTGACAACAGGCGCAGACTGGCTCCCCTGCAAAACGCTGGTGAGTTTCTCAATGCTGAAAGGCGGTGTTGCCCGCTCCCCCAAATAGGCCTGTGGCTCAAACTTGGTGGGCGCGGGAATCGGCTGAACAGAAGGCTTGATGCTATTGCGTTCGCTCTGCATCCACGCTTGCAGTTCGTCTTGGCCCGACGATGTGCACGCCGACAATGAAATCGTCGCAATACTCAACAAGAGCTTTGCTTGGAAGGAAGACATCACTTCTTGGCTCCCTGTGCCTTCTGTTGAAGGGCAATCTCTTCTTGGTCGAGGTAACGGAAGGTTTTGGCGATGCAGTCCATGGTCAAAATGCCTTCGCGGTTGGCAACGGGCGTCAACGACAGGTTGTTGAGTGTCACGATCCGGGACAGATTGGCAATGTCAGCCGCAAACAGACCGATGTCGTGGTAGGAGCCCGTCACCCGCACGGAAATAGGCAGTTCGGCGTAGTACTCCTTCACGCTGATCTGGCCGGGGCGAAACAACTCGAATTGCAGGCTGCGTCCCAAGCCTGCCTGGTTGATGTCCGAGAGCAAGGCGTCCATTTCAGCCTTGCTGGGCAACTGCTTTTCAAGTTGTGTAACGTATTGCTGCACCTGCTCCAGTTGCTTGCGCAGTGCATCCAGGTTCACCGCTTGGATGGCTTTTTTCTTGTAGTCCTCGCGCAGTTGTTGCTCGCGGGCCTTTTCGGCGATCAACTCTTCGTCCGAGTCCTTCAGCCAGGCAAACCACAAACCTGCAATAACGGCCACGCAGACCGCCACGAACAGCAGATTGCGGGGTAGCCCAGGCCACTGCGAGGGATCATTCGGATCCAGTCCGGTGAACTGGCTTTTGAGTTTTTCCTGGACTCCCTTGAAGTCCACATTGATGCTGGGCGTTTTGGCCATGGATGTGTGCCCTCTGATCAGACCTTGCCCGGCGCGGCGGGTGTGCCGACTGGACTGGTGGCAGCACCGCCGGTGGCGGAAGGGCGTTTGAGCGCGATACGCATGGAGAAATTGAACACGCGGCGCTGGTCGCGTGTGGTCACAGCGACGCTGGACGACACGATTTCAATCAACTCGGGCTTGGTCAGCCACGCACTGTTGTTGCCGAGGTTGCGGAGCAAGTCGGAAACACGCTCCTGTGACTGAGCCACGCCGCTCAACAACACACTTTGGCCCTCCTGCTTCATCGACTTGAGGTAAATGCCATCAGGCAACTGGACAACCAACTCATCGAGCAAGTGCACCGGGATGTTGCGGTCGCCCTGGAGATCTTCCACGGCAGTCTGCCGGGCACGCAGCGAGGCGATCTCCCGCTGCAAACCAGCAATGTCCTTGATCTCGGCCTCCAGGCGGGTGATCTCTGCCTGCAGAAACGCGTTGCGGCCTTGCTGCGCTGAAATCTGACCTTGGTACCACGTGAACACAGCGCCGCAAATGATGCCGCCGAGCAACGCGGACAAACCAAGCTGGGTGAAGAACTGGTCCTTTTGCCGTTTGCGGGCAGCCTCGCGGTGAGGCAGCAGGTTGATCAAAATCATTGATAGAACCTCCGCAAGGCCAACCCGGTGGAGGTCAGATAAGACGGTGCTTCGCGCGAAATCTTGCGGGCCTGGATGGAAGATGCCATTTCCATGGCGTCGAATGGGTTGATAACCATGCAGGCAAACGACGTCTGGTGCGTAACCGCCTCGGTCAGCCCGGGCAGGGCAGCGCTCCCGCCAGCCAACAAAATGTGATCAACCTTGTTGTAAGGCGTACTGGTGAAGAAGAATTGCAGTGCTCGACCCACCTCTTGGGCCATGCTCTCAATAAACGGGTCGAGCACGGCCGCGCGGTAGTCATCGGGAAGGTCTCCCGAGCGCTTTTTGGCTTCGGCTTCGTCAGCCGAGAATCCGTATTGGCGAACGATCAATTGCGTCAACTGCGCGCCACCAAATGCTTGGTCTCGCTCGTACAACACGTCCTCGTTGCGCATAACCTGCATGCTGGTGGTCAGCGCGCCGACTTCGAACAATGCCACCAGGGAATCGATGCCTTGATTGGGCAGTGTCTCGATCACGCGGCCAGCGGCCATGCGGGAAGCGTAAGACTCGACATCCATCACCACCGGCTTGAGACCGGCGGCCTCTGCAAGACCCTGACGATCCGATACCTTCTCCTTTCGCGAGGCGGCAATCAGAACTTCAACATCGCCCACCGAGTTGGCGCTGGGCCCGATCACGCAGAAGTCCAGACTGACTTCGTCGAGAGAGAAAGGGATGTACTGGTTGGCTTCCGACTCAACCTGGGCTTCCAGCTCCTTGTCAGACAAGCCTCCAGGGAGGATGATTTTCTTGGTGATGACGGCAGACGCAGGAAGCGCCAGCGCGACGTTCTTGGTCTTGCTCCCGCTCTTGCGAACCACACGCCGAACAGCTTCAGCGACTTCATCGAATTTCTCGATATTGCCGTCAGTGATCCAGCCACGCTCCAGCGGCTCCATGGCGCAGCGCTCCAACACCAGATCGCCAGATCGGTTTCGGGAAAGCTCCACCAGCTTGACGCTGGACGAGCTCACGTCAATGCCCAACATGGGCGCCGGTTCACGGCTGAATAACGACCCCAATGAGATCAAGATGACCCCCCGATATGATGACGCCCGCGGACGCCAGACTTAAGAATTCACTTGAATGCTAGCAGCAAGCTCTTTGTCCAGCAAAGAAATTTTGCCTTTGAGACAACTGGAAACGTTGTCAAAACCACACGTGTACGAACCCACCTGCCCGCCCGTCATGAACCGCCGCGCAGCAAGCTGCACAACCACTCACAATATGTCGGTGTCGCTGACTCAAGCCACTGCGCGCCATTTTTATAATTGGGGTCTGAGGACCTGATCGACTGCATGCCCAACCAAGATACCCCCACCCCTTCGACGCCTTCCAAGCCAGTATCTGCGGGCCACACAGCACTGATCTGGATGGGACGCTTGGTGGTGGCTGTGGCCGGACTGGCGGCGGCAGGTGTTGTAAGCGTGCTCATGGCTGTGGGCATTGCTCTGGCGGTGGCTTACCCGAATCTGCCCGACGTGGCCGGACTCGCAGATTACCGACCCAAGCTGCCTTTGCGTGTATTGACGATGGAGGGCCAGTTGATCGGCGAGTTCGGCGAGGAGCGCCGCAACCTGCTCACGATCAATGAGATTCCCGATGTGATGAAGAACGCGGTCCTGGCCATTGAGGATGCGCGCTTCTTCGAACACAACGGGGTGGACTACCGCGGCATGATCCGGGCCGCGCTCGCCAACCTGCGGCAGGCCAAGAGCCAAGGCGCATCGACCATCACCATGCAGGTGGCGCGCAATGTGTACCTGTCTGCCGAGAAGAGCTACACGCGCAAGATCTACGAAGTACTGCTGACCTTCAAGCTTGAGCACATGCTCACCAAGGAGCAGATCCTCGAGATATACATGAATCAGATTTTCCTGGGTCAGCGGGCATACGGTTTCTCGTCGGCTGCTCAGGTCTACTTCGGCAAGGCCCTCAAGGACGTGACCATTGCTGAAGCCGCCATGCTGGCCGGCCTTCCCCAGGCGCCATCGGCATACAACCCCGTCAGAAACCCTCGCCGGGCGCGCGCTCGCCAGCTGCACATCATCGATCGCATGCTTGAAAACGGGTTCATCACTGCCGCGCAGGCCGAGGAAGCAAAGTCCGAAGAGCTCAGGCTGCGGCCCGTGGGCAACGTGGCGCAGGTGCACGCCGAGTTCGTGGCCGAGATGGTTCGCCAGTCGATCGTGACGCAATATGGCGAAGAGGCCTACACACGTGGACTGGTCGTCACCACATCCCTCAAGGCCGCGGAACAGGAAGCTGCTTACCGCGCAGTGCGCCAGGGCGTTCTGGAATATGAACGCCGGCAGTTCTATCGCGGCCCTGAACTTTTCATTGATCTTCCAACTGACAAGGCAGCATTGGACGAAGCGGTTGACGAAGCACTGGCGGAACGACCGGACAACGACGACTTGCTTTCTGCCGTGGTGCTGGAGGCAGGGCCCAGGCGGGTGCTGGCTGTTCGGCAAGACGGTGAGCCGTTCGAAATCACCGGCGAGGGACTCAAGCCGGTGCAGTCGGGTCTCTCGGACAAAGCGGGGCCCAATGTCAAGATCAGGCCTGGTGCGGTGATCCGGGTGGTTCAGACCGCCAACAAAACATGGCGTATCACGCAGTTGCCTGAAGTGGAGTCGGCCTTTGTTGCCATGGACCCGCGCACAGGGAAAGTGATCGCGCTGGTTGGAGGCTTTGATTTCCAGAAGAGCAAGTTCAACCATGTGACACAAGCGTGGCGCCAGCCAGGCTCCAGCTTCAAGCCCTTCATCTATTCGGCAGCACTTGAGAAGGGGCTGACGCCGATGACGATCGTCAACGATGCACCACTTTTCTACAGCGCCGATGCCACAGGTGGAAAACCCTGGGAGCCAAAGAACTACGACGGGCAGTTCGAGGGACCGATGTCGGTGCGCCGCGCGTTGGCAAAATCCAAGAACATGGTGTCCATCCGCGTGTTGCAACTGGTGGGCACACAGAGTGCACAACAGTGGGTCGGGCGTTTTGGTTTTGACATCGACAAGCACCCGCCCTATCTCACCATGGCGCTCGGTGCAGGCTCGGTCACACCGATGCAAATGGCGGTGGGCTATGGTGTGTTCGCCAATGGCGGCTACCGCGTGGCGCCCACACTGATCACGCGGGTGGCCGATCACAAGGGCAAGGTGCTCTTTGAGGCACCCGAGGCGCAGCTCGATAACGCGCAACGTGCCATCGAACCGCGCAATGCATTCATCATGAACAGCTTGCTGCAGGAAATCACCCGCTCGGGTACAGCTGCGCGCGCGCAGGCCACATTGAAAAGGACGGACCTGTTTGGGAAGACAGGGACAACCAACGATTCGGTGGACGCGTGGTTTGTGGGCTATCAGCCAACGCTGGTCGCTGCGGCCTGGGTGGGTTACGACACGCCGCGCAACCTGGGCAGCCGCGAAACCGGCGGTGGCCTGAGCCTCCCGATCTGGATCTCGTTCATGTCACAAGCTCTCAAGGATGTTCCTGTCTCGCCCTACACGCCCCCGCCGGGCGTGATCAATGTGGGCGGCGAGTGGTACTACGAAGAGTTCGGTCCGGGCAACGGTGTACACGGGCTGGGTTTGCAGGACCCCTGGCCAGGTGCAGCAGTCCCGGTGGCCACGGACCCTGCCAACGCTCAGACCGCGCCCACCTCCGCTCCTGCGGCGGACGACAGGCGAGGCATCCTCGACCTGTTCAGGAACTGAAGTCCAGCGACTGCCCTGATTGCTCCGAGGCGAAACGGGAGAGATGGGCGAGAAACTCGCCCTGGCCTTTGGTGTCCATCCAGGCGGAGCCGTCATGGCGGTAGTGAAAACCGCCGGCGCGGGCTGCCAGCCAGACTTCCTTAAGCGGCTTCTGCAGGTTGACAATGATCTGGCTGCCGTTGGCAAACGTCATGGTGATCATGCCGCCCACACGTTGGTTGTCGACATCGGCGTCGGTTTGGTCGTTGATGCGATCGCAGGCCAGCTCAATCGACCGCAGCAGCGATTCCGCCAGGTCCTGATACTCGGTGTCGGTCATTACAATGGTCGCATGTTGAGAACGACACGCATTCTAGGCCGCAGCACTTCACGTACCCGGGGTGTGGGCATGGTGTTGAGCTTGTTCTTGCTGTCGGCTTGTGGACAGAAAGGGCCTCTGTACCTGCCCACGGCAACACCAACACAGGCCGGTACCAACACCACGCCAAACGTGCCTACGTTGCCAGCCAGCACCGCTCCGCGCTGACATACCTCTTGAATCCTGCCGCCAGTATGTGCACCCCCTCCATCTGCTCCCCATCTTCCGAATGACCACCCTGCCCGGCCAGCCTCCCATGACCCTGCCCCCTTTCATCGCGTACCAGGCGGGCGAACTTGCGATGGAGGGGGTGTCGCTCAAGCGTTTGGCGGTCGAACACGGTACGCCGCTCTTCGTCTACAGCCGCGCTGCCATGCTGGACGCACTGGCTGCGTACCAACGCGGGCTGGCCGGACGCTTGCACCAGATCTGCTACGCCATGAAGGCGAATTCTTCCCTGGGCATCTTGCAGACACTGGTGCGCGCAGGTTGCGGGCTGGACATCGTCTCGGGCGGTGAACTTGAGCGCGCACTGGCTGCGGGCATTGACCCCGAGAAGGTGATCTTCTCCGGCGTGGGCAAAACACGCACCGAGATGCGCCGGGCGCTGGAAGTCGGCATTGGCTGCTTCAACGTGGAGAGCCGCGCCGAGCTCGACGTGCTCAACGAAGTGGCCATCAGCATGGGGAAATGCGCGCCGGTGAGCGTGCGCGTGAACCCCAACGTGGACGCGCAAACCCACCCCTACATTTCTACCGGCCTCAAGGGCAACAAGTTCGGCATCGCCCATGAAGATGTGGTGGCCACCTACCAGCACGCAGCCGCTTGCACCGGGTTGCGAGTGGTGGGTATCGACTGCCACATTGGTTCACAGATCACGCAGACAGGACCCTACCTCGACGCGATGGACCGCGTGATCGATTTGATTCAAAGCGTTGAGTCCGCGGGCGTGCCCATCGAACACATCGACTTCGGCGGTGGCCTGGGCATCGATTACCACGGCGATACGCCACCACAGGCCGATGCGCTCTGGCAACAACTTCTGCAGCGCCTGGACGCCCGGGGTTTCGGTAACCGCAAGATCTTCATCGAACCTGGGCGTTCGCTGGTGGGCAACGCAGGTGTCTGCCTCACGGAAGTGCTCTACCAGAAGCCCGGCGAGCAAAAGAACTTTCTCATAGTGGACGCTGCCATGAACGACTTGCCGCGACCCGCCATGTACCAGGCCTTTCACCGCATTGTGGAAGTCTCGCCCCGCGCCGATTCGCCTCTCACCTGGGACGTGGTCGGCCCGGTTTGCGAGAGCGGCGACTGGCTGGGCCGTGACCGCGCATTGGCCGCGCAAGCGGGCGACCTGCTGGCCGTGCTGTCGGCGGGCGCCTACTGCATGAGCATGGCAAGCAACTACAACACGCGCGGCCGCGCTGCCGAGGTGCTGGTGAACGGCAACACCGCCACGCTCATCAGGGCGCGCGAATCGGCCGCCGACCAGTTGCGCCTGGAAACCCTGCTGCCGCCGGTCTGAGCCAGAGGGTCAAGCAGCGCGCGGCTTGGAGAGCCTGCGCCAGAGTCGCCAACCGAGCAGCGCAGCAAAGATAGCGGCATACACCGCGACCTCGCCAAAGTCGTTCTTGCCGCTGCGCATCCAGAAGAAGTGCAGCACAGCCAGACCTGCAATCCCGTATACGGAGCGGTGCAGCATCTGCCAGCGCTGGGCACCTAAAGCGCGGATGGCGCGGTTGAACGAGGTGGCGGCCAGTGCCAGCAAGAGCACCCAGCTCAAAAAACCCACCAGGATGAACGGCCGCTTTATCACGTCGTCCACGATGCCCGGCACGCTGAATTCCATGTCGAACCACGCGTAGGCCAGCAGGTGCATGCACGCGTAGAAAAACACGAACAGGCCAACCATGCGACGCAGCCGCGCCAGCGCCACCCAGCCAGTCAACGTGCGAAGCGGCGTGATGGCCAGCACCAGCACAAGGAAGCGGATGGTCCAATCGCCCAACGACCGGATCAGCGCCTCGGCTGGGTTGGCGCCAAGCTGGTTGGCAAAGGCCGCCCACACCAGCCACGCGAACGGGAGCAAGGCCAGCAGGAAGCCGATGGGTTTGGCGGCGCGGTGACCCAGCCAGCGATTGATGCGGGAACCTGCTGGTCGCGATCCAGCCACCAACCCTGCCGCGTGGATGGTCTCCATCAGAAAAATTTGCGCAGGTCCATACCCGCATACAGCTGGCCGACCTGGGGCTCATAGCCGTTGAACATCTGCGTCTGGCGGCGCTTGGCAAACAAACCACCTTCCTCACCGATTCGGCGCTCGGTCGCCTGGCTCCAGCGGGGGTGGGACACCTGTGGGTTCACGTTCGAATAGAAGCCGTACTCCTGCGGCGCGGCGCGGTTCCACGCGGTGCGAGGCTCCTTGTCGGTGAAGCGGATCTTCACGATCGACTTGCCGCTCTTGAAGCCGTACTTCCACGGCACAACCAGGCGCACCGGTGCGCCGTTCTGGTTGGGCAACACCTCTCCATACATGCCGAAGGCCAGCAGCGTGAGCGGGTGCATGGCCTCGTCCAGACGCAGACCTTCCACATACGGCCACTCAAGCACGTTCGCATTCAAGCCAGGCATCTGCTTGTTGTCGGCCAGCGTCACGAACTCCACGAACTTCGCACTGCCCTGCGGTTGCACCTGCTTGATGAGTTCGACCATCGAATACCCAACCCAAGGCACCACCATCGACCAACCCTCCACACAGCGAAGGCGGTAGATGCGCTCTTCCATCGGACTGAGCTTGAGCAACGCGTCCAGGTCAAAGGTGCCTGGCTTGTTCACCAGGCCTTCGACGGCCACCGTCCACGGGCGCGGTTTGAGCGTCTTGGCGGTGACCACCGGATCGGACTTGTCGGTGCCGAACTCGTAGTAATTGTTGTAGCTGCTCGCATCCTCGTATGAGGTCAGTTTCTCCACAGTGGTGGCGCCAGGCACTGCCGACAATTTGCCTGGCAGCGCGGCCAGCTTGCCGGGTTTCGGCGTAGGACCTGCAGCTTGCGCCCAACTGTCCGGGGTCGCCAGAGAAGCCACTCCGCCCAAAGCAGCGGCAGTGAACGCGCTGCGCTGCAGCCACTGCCGGCGGTTCTGGTAGGCCGCCTTGGCCGTGATTTCACTGGGGAAGGGGTGGTTGAACCCGTCTTGGGCGGTGCGAATGATCATGGCGCGGTCCTGGCTG
>JANPKR010000348.1:0-1516 GCA_031426175.1 Hydrogenophaga sp.
GTGCTGGCCACCGATGTGCAAAGCCGCCATCCGGGCGACCGCGACCAGCTGCGCTTCACGCTCACCTGCGAGGCCGGTCTCAACGACGGTTCTGCTTTTCCCTTCGTGATGCTCGGCCTGGGCTTGCTGGGCCTGCACAACCTGGGCACCAACGGCGTGCAATGGGTGATGGTCGATGTGCTCTGGGCCACGGCGGCTGGTATCGCCATCGGCGTGGTGTGCGGTGTGGCGCTGGCGCGCATGGGTTGGTGGCTGCGCGGTGCACCGCAGCGCCACGAGCTGCTGGACGACTTTCTGGGTCTCGGTCTCATCGGGGTGGTGTATGGCCTGAGTGTGTGGTTGCACGCCTGGGGGTTTCTGGCTGTGTTCTTCGCGGCCGTGGCCTTGCGTCAGACCGAGATGCGGCTGGCGCGCCGTGCGCAGGAAGCTGCCGATGCGGTCAAGGTGCCAGCGGCTGCAGAGGACCCGGTCCCAGCGGCGACGGTGAGCCAGGGTTCTCTGGTGTTCAAGGAGCATCTGGAGCGCCTGTCCGAGCTCATGCTGGTGCTGCTGCTCGGCGGTGCGCTTTACCGCGATTCGTGGAGTTGGGCAGCGGTGGGGCTGGCGCTGTTCCTGTTTTTTGTGGCGCGTCCGCTCAGCGTGTGCATCGGCCTGCTGGGCACCCGAGCTGTTGCGCCGGTGCGTGGCATGGCGGCGTGGTTCGGCGTGCGCGGTATCGGCTCGCTCTATTACCTGATGTACGCGATCCAGCACGGTCTGCCCGAGCCACTGGCGCTGCAGCTGATGCAGCTCACGCTGATCGTGGTGGCTCTGTCCATCCTGATGCATGGCATGAGCGTGAAGCCACTGATGAACCTGGTGGCGCGGCGTGGGGCAGATTGAGGGTCGGGTGCTGTGCTCAGGCCGGCGTCACTGCCGCCTTCCAGTTCGCGACGGCAGCGTCCAGGTCGGGCGCCGACATCAACGCGCGCACCACGCCCACCGAGCCCACCTCGGCTTTCATCACTTCGGGCAGTGAGGCCAGGTCGATGCCGCCGATCGCCACGCGCGGGTAGTCGCGCAGCAGCTTCGAGTACATGGCGAGGCGGCCTGTGCCCTGGGGTGCGGTGGCCATCTGTTTGAGCGTGGTGGGGAACACCGCGCCCATGGCGATGTAGCTCGGACTGTGCTGATCGGCGATCAGCATTTCGGCGTAGCCGTGGGTGCTCAGGCCCAGGCGCAGGCCGGCGTCCTTGATGGCCTTGAGACCGGCCGGCGTCATGGCCTGCAGGTCTTCTTGCCCCAAGTGCACGCCGTACGCACCGGCCTCGATGGCGAGCTGCCAGTGGTCGTTGATGAACAGGCGCGCGCCGGTGCCCTTCACCCCCGCCACCGTGTCCATGACTTCGGCTCGCACAGCCGAAGCATCGCCCGACTTGAAGCGCAGCTGAACGGTGGGCACACCGGCGCGCGCCATGCGGATCGTCCAGGCCGCGTCGGGCATCACGGCGTACAGGCCCAGTGTCTGGGGGCAGGC
>JANPKR010000349.1:0-2115 GCA_031426175.1 Hydrogenophaga sp.
TCCACGTGATGGCGCCGCACCCGCTGGCCACGCTGCGGTTTTCCGACTGCCATCTCGGCAACGACGCGATGGTCGGCCCGATGCATGGCGGCTTCAAGCTCGCCATGCAGACACTGGACATCTTTCGCGCCTCGGTGGCCGCCGCCGCACTCGGCATGGCGCGCCGTGCGTTCGCCGAAGCTCTGTCGCAGGCCAAGCACCGCAAGATGTTCGGCCAGACCCTGGCCGACTTCCAGCTCACGCAGGTCCGCCTGGGCGAGATGAGCGCGCTCATCGACGCCGCCGCCCTGCTCACCTACCGCGCAGCCTGGCAGCGCGACTGCAGCGCCACCCAAGGCATGGGCACACCGGCTTACACCACGGCCGCCGCCGCCGCCAAGCTCACCGCCACCGAGAACGCGCAGCGCGTGATCGACATGGCGCTGCAGATGTTCGGCGGACGCGGGGTGCAGGTGGGCCAGAAGGTTGAAAGCCTGTACCGCGACATCCGCTCGCTGCGCATCTACGAAGGTGCCAGCGAAGTCCAGTTGCTGATCCTTGGAAAAGCAGCGTTGCGGTCATGAAACACCCCCGCCGCGCTTCGCGCGACCCCCTCAAGGGGGCAATGCCTACGGCCCGGCAAAGCCGGTTCCGTGGCATTTCTGGTCCAAGTCACTTCACGCCGAAGACAAGGCAGGGCTGAATGAAGAAAATCGTCACGCCTTCCGCCCAGGTCGATCACTTCGTGCACGACCACCTGCCACCGCCCGGGCAGTGGCCGGAGCTGCGCTTCGACTTGCCCGAGCTGCAGTTGCCCTCGCAAGTGAATGCGGTTCAGGCGCTGTTCGAGCGGGCCATGGCCGCCGGGCACGCCGACCGGCCGCTGTTTCGCAGCGACGAGCGCACGCTGAGCTACTCGCAGGCACAGACCGAGGTGAACCGCATCGCCAACGCCCTCACGGTGGAACTGGGTCTGGTGCCCGGCAACCGCGTGCTGCTGCGCGGCGGCAACTCGGTGGCCATGGCGCTGGCCTGGCTGGCCACGGTGCAGGCGGGGCTGATCGCGGTGGCCACCATGCCGCTGCTGCGCGCCAGGGAACTCGGCGCCATCCTCAAGAAAGCGCAACCTGTGCTCGCGCTGTGCGACGTGAAACTGCAGGACGAACTCAAGGCTGCGCTGGCGACCGACCCGGCCACCGCCGGCATGACGATGCTGGTGTTCAACACCGTTGGTGCTGAGGCAACCAACTCGCTGGAGTCGATGGCCAAGCGCCAGTGCGTGCACAGCGCTCCCTGCCCCACCGCAGCCACCGACATCGCCCTGCTCGCCTTCACCTCCGGCACCACCGGCACGCCCAAGGCCGCGGTGCACACACACCGGGATGTGCTGGCCGCCTGCGAGACCTGGCCGCGCCATGTGCTGCGCGCCACCCCCGACGACATCGTCATGGGTTCGCCGCCGCTGGCCTTCACTTTCGGGCTGGGCGGCCTGCTGGTGTTTCCCATGTGGGCGGGTGCCTCGGTGTATTTCTCGTCCGTGCCTTACACGCCCGAAGGGATGGTGCAGCTCATGGCCCGTGTGGGCGCCACCATCTGCTACACAGCGCCCACCTTCTACCGCCAGATGGCGGCGTTTGCCAAAACACATGGCATTGGCAACTTGCGCATCAGCGTGAGCGCAGGCGAAGGCCTGCCCGACGCCACGCGCCAGCTGTGGAAAGACGCCACAGGACTGGAGATGCTGGATGGAATTGGTGCCACCGAGATGTTCCACATCTTCATTTCCTCGGCCCCTGAGTCGGTTCGCCGTGGCGCCGTCGGCCAGGTGGTGCCGGGCTACCAGGCCCGTGTGGTGAACGACGCCGGTGAGCCGTTGCCGGTGGGCGAAGTGGGCAAGCTCGCGGTGATCGGCCCCACGGGTTGCCGATATCTCGACGACGAGCGCCAGACCCATTACGTCAAGGGCGGCTGGAACCACCCCGGCGACGCCTTCCGCATGGACGCCGACGGCTATTTCTTCTACCAGGCGCGCACCGACGACATGATCATCACCGCCGGCTACAACGTGGCTGGTCCCGAAGTGGAAGCCGCCTTGATGGAGCACCCGGCCGTGGCCGAGTGCGGCGTGGTGGGCAA
>JANPKR010000350.1:0-3831 GCA_031426175.1 Hydrogenophaga sp.
AGGGGCTTGCCATCGCGCCCGAGCACGGTCACCTGCACGGTGGCAGCCTGCGCAGCCAGCGGCAGCAAGGTGGCGGCGATCAGCCAGGCGGCGGTGTTCAGGTGTCTCATGGTCAGGCCAGTGGGTTTGTTCAGCGAACCGTGACCACGTCGCGGTGCATCGGGGCCAGCAGGGCCAGCATCTGGTTCTGGCGGTTGAAGGGAATGCCGCGTGCGTCCATGCTTTGCTGCAGCACTTCCACCAAGGCATTGAACTGGGCCCGCGTGGTGTCGCGGTCGGCGTGTGCGGTCTTCATGTCCGGGCCCTTGTAGACGCAGGGACCGCCCGAGAGCTGGCAGAGCTGGTCGCTCAGGGATTGGGCGAGGTTGTTCAGGTTGGTGTCCTTGAACTGATCCCCGATGCGCGGGTCGGCCTTGAGGCGCACCACGAAATCGTCCATGAGGCTGCGGATGCCGGCTTCTTCGCCGAAGGCCTGGTAAAGGCCTGCGGCCGGTGCCACCGGGTAGGCGCTGGCGGCCGATGGCGCGGGTCGCATCGACTGGGCCAGTGTGGCGCCACTGACCAATGCCAGCAGGGTGAGGGCGGTGGAGGTGATGAGGTGTTTCATGCTGAGACTCAAAGATGGAAGGGTCATAAAGCGATCTGGGCCGAGATGTACACGCCGGTCTGCTTGCGGCCACCGGTGGTGGCGGGCACGATGCGCCCGAGGTCCACGTAGGCGGCGGTGATCGAGACGTTCTTGCTCGGCGCCCAGGCGATGAAGAGGTCTTTCCAGTCGTCGGCGCGCAGGCCGTCACTCAGCCCGGCTGCCTGACCGGCGCGCTGCAGCTTGTTGGGCATGGCGCGGTATTCAATGCCCACGGCCAGCTTGCTGTTGATGAGGTACGCCACCGAGATCTCGGGCTGCAGTTCGTAGCCGTTGTCGGCGCCGCCCAGCGTGGCGCCAAAGCCGAGCAGGCCACCCTGGTTGGCCTGGGTGGCGCGCAGCGTTCCGCTGACCAGGATGCTTTGCGCGAGAAACAGCTTGGTGGCGCTCACGTAGACGTCGGCGCCGTTGCGCTTGGCGCCCAGTGCACTGAGCGTGCTGTCCAGGCCGCTGGACTGCAGGTGTTTGAACTGCACGCCCACGGCGATCTGCGGCATCAGGCTGTCGCTGTCGAGCACGGCGTCGCCGGCCACGCGAACCTTGGCACCCACGATGTCCTGCGTCAGGTGCAGACCCGGCAGACCCAGGCCCGTCCCGGTGATGCCGGTGTTGAAATCCTGCCGACCAGCGGAGAGTTCAATGCGATCGTGGATGCCCACGGCCACACCGACAGCGGTGAGGCCGTAGTCCCGGGTCACCGCACGGCTCGCGTAGGCCGACACGCCGACCTCGCCTTCGGTGGCCTGGCTGCCGATCACGGCCCACGGCGAAATGCCACCGCCGGCCGCGCCTTCGATGCTGCTCACGCCGCCGGTGAGCAACAGCTTGCCGGTGTCCGCTTGCGCGGGTGCAGAGGTCAACAGGGTGGCAGCAAGGGCCAATGGCAGCAAGCGCGCTGCGGTGGAGGTGGCGGGACTTCTCGGGTGCGGCATGGTGAACGGGTCGTGGGGTGTTGACGAAGGCCCCAAGGGAGGGGCGGTGTTGCCTGACCCTCTGAATACGCGCTCCCGCCCACGTCTGGATTCACATCACGTTGATTCAGATAGAAGAACGTGCGTTTTTCGAGCCCAGCGGCCCGGTTTGCTTGCCTGGCGTGACGCTTGTCACAGCGCCTTGCGCCATGGAACCCGTCTGCGATGGGCCGGCGCATGACCCTGCACGCCCTCAAGCCGCGCGCTGAAAACCCTCCAGCAGGTTCACCGCGTTGGTGCCCACGGCGTCCACCGCATAGCCGCCTTCAAACGTGAACACGGTGGGCAGGCCCGCGCTGGCCAGCGCTTTACCCAGGGTGACGTAGTCGGCGCTGCGCAAGGTGAAGCCCGAGATGGGGTCGCCTTCAAACGTGTCGAGACCCATCGGCACCACCAAGGCCGTGGCTCCCGAACGCTGCACGGCTTGCAAAGCGGTGTCCAGTGCCACGCACCAGGTGTCGAAACCGGTGCCGCGTGGCAGCGGCAGGTTGAGGTTGAAGCCTTCGCCCGCACCTGCACCGCGCTCGTCTACGTGGCCCAGAAAAAACGGGTACTCGGTGGCCGGGTCGCCGTGGATGGAGACGGTCAACACATCGGCCCGCTCGTAGAAGATGGTCTGCGTGCCGTTGCCGTGGTGGTAGTCCACGTCGAGCACCGCCACCTTGGCGTGGCCCCGGTCGCGCAGCGCCTGGGCTGCAATCGCCGCGTTGTTCAGAAAGCAGTAGCCACCCAGAAAGTCGGGCCCTGCGTGGTGGCCCGGTGGGCGCGAGAGTGCAAACGCGCTGCGCGCACCGTCGGCCAACTCCATGGCCGCCGCCAGCGCACAGGCCGCGCCGCCGCGCGCCGCCGCCCAGGTGCCCGCCGTGAGCGGCGAGCCCGAATCGAAGCTGAAGAGGCCCAGGCGCGCCGCAAAGTTGGTGGGCAACACGTCGTTGCGAAAACCATGGCGGTTGGGCAGCGGCCAGACCGAGGGCAGGGCGTCGCGCTCGGCGTTGCCCGTGTCCATGGCCACCCACTCGCCCCAGGCGCCACGCAGAAAGTCCACATAGCGTGCGCTGTGCACGCGGCCGATCGCGGCGTCCAGCGTGGCGTCGTCCACCTCGGGTGTGTGCAGCGCACCGAGCGGGCGGCGCTGCAGCTCGGCCAACACAAAATCCAGCCGTGCGGGCACCTCGTGGCAGGGCACCATGCGGCCGCGAAACATCTCTTGCTGACCGGCGTGGCCGGCGTGATGGGGGTTGTGGAAGGTTTTCATGGCGGTCGTTCAGCCCAACGCCTTGAACGACTGCAGGGCCGGCAGCGGCGTGAATTCGCCCGCGCGTTTGTCCTTCATGGCTGCGATCGCCTCTCGCACATGCGCGTTGCTCCACACGGCCCCTTGCAGCCAGCCCATCTGGCGCAGGCTGTCTTCCACCGAGTGGTCGCGCGCGTAGTTCACCGCCTGTTTGGTGCCCCAGATAGCCACCGGCGGTTTCGATGCGATCTCTTTCGCGCATTGCAGTGCGGCGGCCACCGTTGCCTCGTGGGTGTCGAACACGTCGTTCACCAGGCCGTGGCCCATCGCCTTGTCCGCGCTCAAGCGCCGCCCGGTGTAGGCCAGCTCTTTCACGACGGCCAGCGGAATCAACTTGGGCAGGCGCTGCAGCGTGCCCACGTCGGCCACCATGCCGATGTTGATTTCCTGGATGCAAAAGAAGGCGTCGGCCGATGCATACCGGATGCAGGCGGCGGTGACCATGTCGACCGCGCCGCCGATGCAGCCGCCCTGGATGGCGCAGATCACCGGGATGCGCAGGTTCTCCAGCTTGGTGAAGGTGGCCTGCATGTCGGTGAGCAGGTCGAAGATGGCGGCGCGGCCTTCCGGGCTCTGGTCGTCCATGCTGATGGCGCCCGCGAAGGTTTCCAGCGACATGCCGGCGCTGAAGTGTTTGCCGGTGCTGCTGATCACGAGCGCCCGGGCAGTGCCTTCGTTGTGCAGCCGTGTCAGCACCTCGTCGAGCTCGCGCCAGAAGGTGGGGTTCATGGTGTTGAGCTCGGCGGGGCGGCTCATGACCAAGTGGGCGACATGGTCGGCCATGTCGAGCGCAAAGCAGGTGGATGTGTTCATGGTGGATCAATGTAGTCCGCGGTCGGCCGGGTGACCTGTCGCGGGTTGGACGCGGTCATTCGGCCAGATCGATCCAGTCGCAGCGCAGTCGTTGCGCCGCGTGAACC
>JANPKR010000351.1:0-4172 GCA_031426175.1 Hydrogenophaga sp.
CGACTGCCACTACACCGACGCGCAACTGCTCACGCTGCTGGCCTTCGACCCCGACCCTTTCAACCGCTGGGAAGCGGCGCAGCGCCTGGCCCTGCGCCGAGCGCTCATGGCGATCCTGAGCGACGACGCAGTGCCCGCTGCACCGCTGGACAACGCCTGCCTGGGCGCCATGCGCGACGTGTTGCGACACCCCACGCTGGACGCCGCGTTCAAGGAACTCGTGCTCACTCTGCCCAGCGAAACCTACATCTCGGAGCAGCTGGGCGAAGTGGACCCGCAACGCGTGCACGCGGTGCGCGAAGCCATGCGCTTGCAACTGGCGCAGGCACTTCAATCCGACTGGGCCTGGGCTTTCGATGCGCACAAGGACAACGGCGCCTACCGGCCCGACCCGGTGAGCACCGGCCGGCGTGCGCTCGCCGGCATGGCACTCACCATGCTCTGCCTGGATGCCCGCACCAGCGGCGATGCGGTGTGGCCCGGCCGCGCTTACCAGCTGTTCAAAGACGCCAGCAACATGACCGACCGGTTCAATGCCTTGTCTGCTTTGGTGGTGAGCGACCACGCTCTGGCGCGCGAGGCGTTGGCCCGCTTCCACAGCATGTTCCAGAACGAAGCCCTGGTGCTCGACAAGTGGTTTGCCCTGCAAGCCGGCGCACCCGACCGCGGCGGCAATGTGCTGCCTGCGGTGCGCCAGCTCATGAAGCATCCCGATTTCCACATCAAGAACCCCAACCGCGCGCGCAGCGTGATCTTCAGCTACTGCAGCGCCAACCCCGGCGCATTTCACCGCGCTGATGCGGCGGGCTACCTGTACTGGAGCGAACGCGTTATCGAGCTTGATGCGTTCAACCCGCAAGTCGCCGCCCGCCTCGCCCGCGCGCTGGACCGCTGGAAAAAGCTCGCCGAGCCCTACCGCAGCGCTGCGCGCGAAGCCATCGCCCGCGTGGCGGCCAAGCCCGACCTGAGCAACGACGTGCGCGAAGTTGTGACTCGGGCTTTGGCAGATTGAACCGAGTCCATCCGGACCGAGCACATTTCCGTTCGGGCTGAGCCTGTCGAAGCCCCTCCAGAGCCATCACCATGACCAAACGCATATCACTCACCCGCTACCTCGTCGAACAACAACGCGTCGACGGCCACATACCCT
Organism: Hydrogenophaga sp.; assembly: GCA_031426175.1. Classification (GTDB taxonomy): domain Bacteria; phylum Pseudomonadota; class Gammaproteobacteria; order Burkholderiales; family Burkholderiaceae_C; genus Hydrogenophaga. The sequence continues at coordinate 1,151 of JANPKR010000351.1, forward strand.
CCCAGCTGCGCCTGCTCTTGGAAGTGGTGGCCCGCGCCTGCAAGAGCATCAGCCAGGCCGTGAACAAGGGAGATCTGGGTGGCGTGCTCGGTGCCGCCACCACTGAAAACGTGCAGGGCGAGATGCAGAAGCAGCTCGACATCATTGCCAACGAAGTGCTGATCGAAGCCAACGAATGGGGCGGCCACCTCGCGGCCATGGCCAGCGAAGAAATGGACAGCATTTACGTGGTGCCCAACCGCTACCCGCAGGGTGAATACCTTCTGCTGTTTGACCCGCTCGATGGCTCCAGCAACATCGACGTGAACGTCAGCATCGGCACCATCTTCAGCGTGCTCAAGAAGCCCGAAGGCAGCGCCGGCGTGAGCGAACAGGACTTCTTGCAGCCTGGCGCCCAGCAAGTGGCTGCCGGCTACTGCGTTTACGGCCCGCAGACCACGCTGGTGCTCACCGTGGGCGACGGCGTGGCCATGTTCACCCTGGACCGCGAGCAAGGCTCGTTCGTGCTCACCAAAGAGAACGTGCAGATCCCGCCCGACACCAAGGAGTTCGCGATCAACATGAGCAACATGCGCCACTGGGACGAGCCGGTGAAGCGCTATGTGGACGAATGCCTGGCCGGCAAGGAAGGCCCGCGCGGAAAAGACTTCAACATGCGCTGGGTGGCCAGCATGGTGGCCGACGTGCACCGCATCCTCACGCGCGGCGGCATCTTCATGTACCCCTGGGACAAGCGCGAACCCGAGAAACCCGGCAAGCTTCGCCTGATGTACGAAGCCAACCCCATGGGCTGGCTGATCGAACAAGCCGGCGGCGCCGCCACCAACGGCAAACAGCGCATCCTGGATATCCAGCCCGGCAAACTGCACGAACGCGTGAGCGTGGTGCTGGGCTCAAAGAACGAAGTCGACCGCGTGACCAGCTACCACGCCGGGCTATAATTGAAGGCGTTGCCGGTGTAGCTCAGTCGGTAGAGCAGCTCATTCGTAATGAGAAGGTCGGGTGTTCGATTCATCTCTCCGGCACCAACATTCAAAAGCCCTGATTCTCAAGAGTCAGGGCTTTTTTCATGGGTGGTCGCAGTGAGGTTCAACGCCTAGCCAAACCTCGCCGGCGAAAACGGCCTCACATCCACCCTTGGTGTGTCACGGGTCATCATCGCGGCCAGCAACTCCCCCGTCACGGGCCCCAGCGTGAAGCCCTGGTGCCCATGCCCGAAGGCGCACCACAGGCCAGGCACACCAGGCACGGGGCCAAAGACGGGCTTCATGTCGGGCATGCAGGGACGGGTACCCATCCAGGGCTCCGGGTCCACACGGTCGCCGAGTGGAAAGTTCTGCCTCGCAATTTTCTCGGCGGCATTGATCTGGATGGGTGTGCGCGGTGAATCGACATTGGCAAGTTCGGCCCCGGTGGTGAGGCGCAGGCCGTCTTTCATGGGAGCGATCACGTAGCCGTTTTCAGCGTCGATGATGGTGCTGTGCAGTGGCCGCTCGGGCAGGCGGGCGTAGTGCATGTGGTATCCGCGTTTGGGGATCACGGGCGCGGTGTAGCCGAAGCGCGCGGTGAGCTGCGTGGTCCAAGGGCCGAGGGCCACGACCACCTGGCTTGCCTCCAGCGTGGGCCCGAGGACGGTATCCAACTGCCATCCACCGGCATTGGTCTGGCGCAGTGTGGCGGCGTCGCCCAGGTGCACAGCACCTCCGCGCTGTTCGAACAGACGCGCGTAGGCCTGCACCAGATCGCCGGGACTGCTGATGGCCAGTGGGTCGGTCCAGCGCACGGCACCGGCGAAGGTGCCCAACAGGGAGGGTTCTTCGCGCGCCACGTCGGTGCCGCTGAGCTTGATGTGGCTCACACCGTCCAGCGCGCGCTTGTCAGCCACCGCAAAGCAGCTGTGCAGCTCACGCTCGGTGCGGTAGAGCATGAGGTAGCCCCGCCCTGCCACCAGGTGGTTGGCGTCTGCCTCGTTCATCAGTTGCGTATGCGTCTCCAGGGAGAGCGCGATGAGGGTCTCGTACTCCTGGGCGATCTGCCGATAGGCTGCTGGCGCAGAGTTGCGGTGGTAAGCCCGCAGCGGGCCGAGCAAGCTCGCGGCATCGCGGGCATGGTAGCGAACGTCAAGACGCCGGTTGGCAGCGCCCGACAGAAGAAAGCGCAGGTCACGCGGCAACGCATAAGGCGCGATGGCTTCGCGCTGGATGATGCCGGCAGTGCCGTACGAAGTCTCCAGCCCGGGCGCGCGCCGGTCGACCAGCGCCACGCGCCTGCCCAGCGCCTGCAGATGCAGCGCACACCCTACGCCGACCATGCCCGCACCGAGAACGATGACATCGTGTTTCATGCCGAAACTCCTTCTGACCGCTATGCTTTTTGTTGCAGAGATATGACAGCCCTTCGAGCCCACAGGCCATCTGTTGTATCTCCGGGCAAACCCGCTTGTGACAGCCAAGTGTCACAGAGTTTTCTCCGCGCTTCGATGAAATACGCACGACTTCCTGCATGGTGCAGGAGGCAAGCGGACCTCAGGTCCCATGCAATCCATTGGAGCAACCCCATGAAAAAGAGCCTGATCGCTCTGGCCGTTCTGGCCACCACCGGCGCCGCATTCGCGCAGTCCACCGTCACGCTGTATGGCCGTATCGACACCTCGGTCGGCGCCAACAAGGTCAACGGCGTGAGCACCACCCAGGTGTTCAGCGACAACCTGACCACCAGCCGCTTCGGTTTTCGCGGTACCGAAGACCTGGGCGGTGGTTTGAAGGCCAACTTCGTCCTCGAAAACGGCTTCAAGTCCGACGATGGCACTCTGGGAACAGCCAACACCGCTTTCAACCGCCAGTCGTGGGTGGGCTTGAGCGGTGGCTTCGGCGCCTTGAAACTGGGCAAGACCGACAGCGTTTTCAAAGACATCTATGACATGGGCATCGTCAACAACCTGTTCGACTCGGAATTCACCCCAGTCAAGATCGCCTACGCTGGCGTCGCGAACTTCAGCAGCCGCCCGAACAACCAGATTCGC
>JANPKR010000352.1:0-14458 GCA_031426175.1 Hydrogenophaga sp.
GCCGCTGAACGACACCGACCGCGCGATCGCCGAGGCCATTGCACCCACATTGGCCGCACGCGGCCTGCTGCTGGTGGGGCTGGACATGATCGGCGACAAGGTGACCGAGATCAACGTGACCAGCCCGACCTGCTTCCAGGAAATCCAGCAGCAGACGGGCTTCGATGTGCCGGCGATGTTTGTCGATGCGCTGGAAGCGGCGATGGCATGAGCGAAGAGGACGACGCAGCGGCCGCCGCGCCGGGGCAACCCAGGAACCCCTTGCACGGGCTGACGCTGGAGGTGATCGTCACCGCATTGGCGGACCACTACGGCTGGGAAGATCTCGGCCAGCGCATTCCGGTGCGCTGCTTCAACGTGGACCCCAGCGTGGGGTCGAGCCTGCGTTTCTTGCGCAAGACCCCATGGGCTCGGGAAAAGGTGGAGAGCCTCTACCTCTTCATGCTGCGCGAAGAGCGCCGCGCGGGTCGGGGCTGAACCCCATCTGGAGTCACCCGGCGCTCAATGCGCTGAGGCCTTCGAAAACACATTGAGCACCACCACACCGGCGATGATCAGCCCCATGCCGATCAGGCCGGCTGTGTCGATGCGCTGCCCGTAGAGCAGCCAGGCCACCGCGGTGATCAGCACGATGCCCAGTCCTGACCAGACCGCGTACGCGATGCCCACTGGCACGCTCTTGAGCACCAGCGACAGGCAGTAAAACGCCACGCCGTAACCCACCACCACGATCAGCGACGGCACAAGCCGCGTGAAACTTTCACTCGCTTTCAGGGCGGTGGTGCCGATCACCTCGGCCATGATGGCCAAGCCGAGCATCATCCAGGCGTTCAATCGGTGGTCTCCCTTGTGCGGTGGATTTTTGAGGAAGGCAGACTCTGCCACAGGATGGCGGCCTGTGGGCCGCAGATCCTCAGAGTTTCTCCGTCTCGCCCGCCTTGGGTTGCCATTTCATCAGCCGCTTTTCGATGCGTCCCACCACCGCGTCCAGCACCAGCGCGAACGCGGTGAGCACCACGATGCCGGCCATCACGGTGTTGATGTCGAAACTGCCTTCGGCCTGCAAGATCAGATACCCCACGCCCTGGCTCGAACCCAGGTACTCGCCCACCACCGCGCCAACGAAGGCCAGGCCCACGCTGGTGTGCAGCGAGCTGAACACCCAGCTGGTTGCACTGGGCAGGTACACATGGCGCAGCAGCTGTTTCTGGCTCGCACCCAGCATGCGCGCGTTGGCGAGGATGACCGGGCTCACTTCCTTCACGCCCTGGTAGACGTTGAAGAACACGATGAAGAACACCAGCGTCACGCCCAGCGCCACCTTGCTCGCGATGCCCAGACCGAACCACACCGCGAAGATGGGCGCCAGGATGATGCGCGGCATGGAGTTCATGGCCTTGATGTAAGGCTCCAGGATGGCCGAGGCCATGGGCGAGAGCGCCAGCCACAGGCCGCCGCCCAGACCGCCGAGCGCGCCAATGGCAAACGCCAGCACGGTCTCGGTGAGCGTGACACCCAGGTGTTTGTAGATGTCGGCGTCGGTGACGAACCAGGCCCAGATGCGCTCGGCCACACGCAGCGGTTCACCGAAGAAGAACGCGGCTTGGCGGTCGTTCTCGAACATGAAGTTGGGCAGCAGGCCCGGCTTGGTCATGGCGTACCAGAACGCGATGAGCGCCACCAGCACGCCCAGCTGCCACAGGCGCAGGGTCTTGGGCTGCGGTTTGATGAGGTTCCACATGCGCTCAGGCCACCTTGAGTTGTTGCTGGTAGCCCTTAAGCACTTCTTCGCGCATCACCGCCCAGATGGCGGCGTGCAGTTCGATGAAGCGGGCGGTGGTCTTGATCTCGGCCACATCGCGCGGACGCGGGATGTCGATGGTGAATTCACCGATCGGGTGGCTGGCCGGGCCGGCGCTGAGCACCACCACGCGGTCGCTCATGGCAATCGCCTCATCGAGGTCGTGGGTGATGAAGAGCACGGCCTTCTTCTTGGCCGCCCAGAGGTCCAGCACCTCGTTCTCCATCAGCTGCCGGGTCTGGATGTCGAGTGCGGAAAACGGCTCATCCATCAGGATGATGTCGGGGTCGAGCACCAGCGTCTGCGCCAGGCTCGTGCGCTTGCGCATGCCGCCGCTCATCTGGTGCGGGTAGCGGTCGCCAAAGCCGCCCAGGCCCACACGGCGCAACCAGTCTTCGGCCTGCGTCTTTGCGTCCTGGTCCGAGGCACCACGGAACGACAGGCCGGCCATCACGTTGCCCAGCGCGGTGCGCCAGGGCATCAGGCTCTCGGTCTGGAACATGTAGCCCGCGCGCGTGTTGATGCCGGTCAGCGGTTGGCCGAACACGTTCACCCTGCCCGTGCTCGGCGAGAGCAGACCGGCCGCCACATTGAGCAGCGTGCTCTTGCCGCAGCCGGTGGGGCCCACCACGCTCACAAACTCCCCAGCGCCCACTGTCAGCGTCACATCGCGCACGGCGGTGTAGCGCTGGCCGGGGTCGTCCTTGCTGATGAACGTGCAGGACACCGCCTGCAGATCGATCGCTGCACTCGTCACATCAACCCTTCGGGTACTTCGCGTTGGCTTTTTGCACGAAGGCGTTCGTGTAGACCGCGTTCAGGTCGAGCTTGGCCGCGGCCAAGTCCTTGTCCACGCTGGCCAGGGCACGAAACGCCGTGTCCGCGCCCTTGGTCGGGAAGCTGCCGTCGGGCGACAGCGCGCCCTTGGCGGCCATGAAGGCGTCGATGTAGACCGCGCGATCGCCCAGCAGAAAGCCCTCGGGCACCACCTTGATGATGTCGCCCGGGCCGGCGGCCTGGATCCACTTGTTCGCGCGCACCATCGCGTTGGTCAGGGCTTGCGCCGTGTTGGGGTTCCTGTCCAGGAAGGGCTGGGGCGCGTACAGACAACCCGCGGGCATGGGTCCACCAAACACCTTTTCGGACTCGGCAACGATGCGCGTGTCGGAGATGATCTTCATGTCCCCCGAGCGCTGCAGCAGCGTGACCACCGGGTCGAGGTTGCTCATGGCGTCGATCTGGCCCGCGCGCATGGCGGCCACCGCGCCGCTGCCCGCGCCCACACCAACGATGCTCACGTCGCTGGGCTTCAGGCCGGCCTTGGCCAGCACGAAGTTGACCATCACGTTGGTCGAGCTGCCTGGCGCGGTCACGCCGATTTTTTTGCCCTTGAGGTCGGCGATGGTTTTGTAGCCCGCCATGGTCTTGGGGTTGACGCCCAGCACGATCTGCGGCGCCAGACCCTGCAGCACGAAGGCGCGCATGGGCTGACCCTTGAACTGCATGTTGACGGTGTGCTCGAACGCGCCGGAGACCACGTCGGCACTGCCACCCACCACCGCGGCCAGCGCGCGCGAGCCGCCCGCAAAGTCGGCGATGGTCACGTCCAGACCCTCGGCCTTGAAGTAGCCCAGCTGCTCGGCAATGGTCAGGGGCAGGTAGTACAGCAGGTTCTTGCCGCCCACCGCGATGGTGAGCTTGGGCTTCTCGATGTTTTGGGCGACCGCGAACGGGGGCAGCAGGGCCGCAGCGATACCGCCGGCCATGAGGTGTCGTCTTTGCATGGGTTTGTCTCCTTCGTTGAGGGGTGAGCGTCGGGTCGCGCGGGGCGCCTGGGCACGCTGCATCGTAGCCCGGGGGATTGCCCGGTGCCACCCGGGAAATCACGGCAGAGGCAGGCCGTCCACAAACACCTTGAGCTCGTCGGGCTTGAACGAAGTCCACTGCTCGTTGCTGGTCAGCGGCGTGGTCACCACCACGGCCGCGCGGTCGCCAGGTTGGTTGAGGTCTGCGAAGTTCACTGTCCAGTCCTGGTCCATCAGCGTGGCCTGGGCGAACGGGTGCTGGCGCACCAGCCAGTGCAACTTGGTGCTGCAGTGCGCCCACAGGGCTTCACCGTTGGAGAGCAAAAAGTTGAAGGTGCCGAAGCGGCGTACTTGGGGTACGAGCTCGCGCAGCGTGAGGGTGAGCTCTTCCACACTGGGCAAGCTGGCGTGCGACTTGGCCAGCTCCTGCATCAGCCAGCAGAAAGCGCGTTCGCTGTCGGTGGTGCCCACCGGACGGAAGTGGCTGTGCAGGTGAGGAAAGTAGTCCTTCAGATCGCCGTTGTGCGCAAACACCCACTGGCGACCCCAAAGCTCGCGCACGAAAGGGTGGGCATTCTCCAGCGACACCTCGCCGATGGTGGCCTTGCGCACGTGGGCAATGATGTTGCGGCTCTTGAGGGGGTAGCTCTGCAGGAAGGTCGCCATGGGCGACTGCGCCGCGCTCGCGTGGTCGACAAACAGGCGCAGACCCTTGCCCTCGAAGAACGCGATGCCCCAGCCATCGGCATGGTGGTCGGTGTTGCCTCCGCGCTGGCAGAAGCCGGTGAAGCTGAACGAGGCGTCGGTGGGGGTGGCGCAGTTGAGACCGAGGAGTTGGCACATCGGTGAATTGTGCCCTTCAGGCGGTGCGCCAGCGATGGGGTGGACTCACGTGAATCCCATGCTGCGGGCCTCGCGCACCTCGGGCTTGATGCGGTGCTCGGCTTCAAGCTGGGCCATGAATTCCTCCGGCTCCAGCGCCTCGGCCAGGATTTCCACCTGCCGCTTCACCGCCGCAAAGTCACCCGGGCACAGCTGGTCCAGCTTGGCCAAGCGAGCCGCGTGGGCCGCGTCCAGCCGCAACGCATCGCCCCCCAGCGCCTCCACCACGAACATGGTTTCGCGCTGCCCGGCGTTCAGTGGTTTGAACCGGATCTTGAAGGTGAAACGCCGCAGTGCTGCCTGATCGATGCGGTCCATCAGGTTGGTGGTGCAGATGAAGATGCCGGCGAAACGCTCCATGCCCTGCAGCATCTCGTTGACCTCGGTCACTTCGTAGGTGCGTTGCGCGCCGCGGCGGTCCTGCAGAAAGCTGTCGGCCTCGTCGAGCAGGAGCACCGCCTTCTCGGCCTCGGCCTCGCGGAACATGGCCGCCATCTGCTGCTCGGTCTCGCCCACGAACTTGCTCACCAGATCGCTGGCGCGGCGGATCATCAACGGACGCTCCAGCTGTTGGGCCAGGTGCTCGGCCAGCGCGGTCTTGCCGGTGCCAGGTGCACCGTGAAAACACAGGCACCCGTGACCACGCGCCTTGAGCGCGGCGATCACGCGGGGCAGCTCATAGCGCGACTCCACGTTGAGCATGTCCAGGCTGTACTGCGTGGCGCTGGGCCGCTGCACCAGGTCGGGCTTGCGGCCCAGGGCCAAGTCGGCGTTCTTCAGCTGCCGCTCGATCAGGTCGTCAAGCATCGGGGCTTGGGCCGTGCGCGCCTTGGCGCTGCGACGGGCCGCTGGCTTGACCGGACTCGCGGCGAGTTCGGCGAACCGCACCGCGGTGCGGATCTGCGCGGGCGTGAGGCCTTTGCGCTCGGTGAGTCGCGCCACCAGCGCGTCCGAAACGGGCGCACCTTCGAGCGTCTTGCGCACCAGCTGTTCGCGCGCGCCGGGCGGCGGGCTCTTGAGCTCGAGGTGGTAAGCAAAACGGCGGCGAAAAGCAGGATCGATCTGCTCGATGCGGTTGGTCACCCAGATGGTGGGCACGGCGTTCGTCTCCAGGATCTGGTTGACCCACGCCTTGCCGCTGACGCTGCCGGTGTGCGAGGCCGCCACGTGTTCGGCGCGGGCCATGATCTGCGCCGCCTCGCTGGAAATCGGCGGGAACACGTCTTCGACCTCATCGAACAGCAGCGCCGAATGCGCGGTGCCTTTGAGGAACACCTGTGCGATCTGCAGCGAGCGGTAGCGGTCTCTGCCCGAGAGCGCGTTGCCGTCGCGGTCGGCGTATTCCACTTCAAAGAGTTCCAGGCCGGCGGCCTGCGCGACCACGCGCGCCAACTCGGTCTTGCCGGTGCCCGGCGGGCCGTACATCAGCACGTTCACACCCGGCTCCTTGCGCGCCACCGCTTCGCGCAGCAAGCCGCAGAGCAGGCGCACGTCTTCGCCCACGTAGTCGAAGTCTTTCGGGCCGAGCGCCGAGCGCGCAGCCGGGCGGGTGAACACCGCCATGAGCTCGCTCTGCGTGCGGTACTCGCGCATCAACACCGGTGGCAGCTTTTCGCTGACCTTCATGAGGTCGGCCAGGTCGGTGATGTTGTGCTCGGAGATGAGGTTTTCCACCATACCGATGCGCTCCAGCCGCGAGCCAGCGCGCAGCGCCTCGCCCACTTCGCTGGCTTTCACGCCGGCCACGTCGGCAATGGCCGCGTAGGCCTCCGGGGCGTTGTTCACCTTGAACTCCACCAGGATGGAACGCAGATCGCGCTGGTATCGGGCGAGCGTGCCGTAGAGCAGCAGTGCGCGCTCGGCGCGGTTGAGTTGCAGCAGGCCAGCCAGCGCGTCGATGTTTTTCTCGACCAACGTGGACTGCTTTTTCAGCGAATGGCTGAGCCATTCACCAGTGACGGCCAGCACCGACAGCAGGTCCTTCGGCGACTCCTTGGCGTACTCATCGAGGTAGAAAAACAGCGTGCCTTCTTCGTACGGTCCGCGCCACACACCGTAGCGCTCCATGAAGGCATTGGTGGGCAGCTTGTCGTGGCCGCTCCAGAGTTCGTTGTCCTTGCAGCGTCGTTGCAGAAATTCGCGCAGTCGAGACATCACAGTCAGCGGCCACACGAGGTGTCGGCCAGCCAGCGAGAGCAGGGTGTTGAGGTCGCGGCGCACGTTGAAACGGGGGCCCTGGCGCGCGGCCAGGGTGAGCACGAAATGCGAGCACATGAGGTCGAGCACCGGCGCCTGGCGCAGGCCGTGCGGCACGAACACACGACTCTCGCCCACAAAGGGCGCGCGAGCCTCTCGCGGGTCGGTCGGGGTGCGGCCCGCAGTGACAGCGGGCGGCACGGAACGCTTGCTCATCCAGACACCTCCAGAACGTGCTTCCAGTGACGCCGTGCCGGGACATCCGGCATTCAAATGGACCATAACCCAGCTTCATGATTCATGGAAGTGAGTGATGGGCGGTGTTTGTGGGATTTGTCCGGCTTTAACTCCGCTCGACCCGTCGCCGCCAGTTCACAATCGCGCGATGCTGGAACTCCAAGACATTCAAGCCGCATCTGTCCGCCTGGCCGGGCAGGTGCTGGACACCCCCTTCGTCGAATCGCGCACCATCTCGCAACTCACCGGCTGCCAGGTGTTTCTGAAGTTCGAAAACCTGCAGTACACCGCCTCGTTCAAAGAGCGCGGTGCCTGCAACAAGCTCGCGCAGCTGACCGCTGATGAACGGGCCCGTGGCGTGATCGCCATGAGTGCGGGCAACCATGCCCAAGGTGTGGCTTATCACGCCCAGCGCCTGGGTCTGCGCGCGGTGATCGTCATGCCGCGCTTCACGCCCGGCGTGAAGGTGGAACGCACGCGGGGCTTCGGCGCCGAGGTGGTGCTGCACGGCGACACGCTGGAAGAATCCCGCAGCCATGCGCGTGAACTGGCAGCTCGGCAGGGCTTGGTGTTCGTGCATCCGTATGACGACGAAGACATCGTGGCTGGCCAGGGCACAGTGGCGCTGGAAATGCTGCGCGAGCAGCCCGACCTGGACACCCTGGTGGTCGCCATCGGCGGCGGCGGCCTGATCGCCGGCATGGCCACTGCGGCCAAAGCGATCAAGCCGCGCATCGAGATCATCGGCGTACAGACCGAGCGCTTCCCTGCCATGGTCAACGCGATCAAGGGCACGCACCTGCCGCAGGGAACGAGCACCATCGCCGAGGGCATTGCCGTGGGCACGCCGGGCGTGATCACCGAGGCCATCGTGCGCCAGAAGGTGGACGACCTGCTGCTGGTCGACGAGGGCGACATTGAACAAGCCATCGTGATGCTGCTGGAGATCGAGAAGACGCTGGTGGAAGGGGCGGGAGCGGCCGGTCTGGCCGCGCTCATCAAACACCCGCAGCGCTTTGCCGGCAAACGCGTGGGTCTGGTGCTGTGCGGCGGCAACATCGACCCAATGCTGCTGGCTTCCATCATCGAGCGCGGCATGGTGCGGGCCGGCCGGCTGGCGCGTATCCAGGTGAATGCGCGCGACGTGCCGGGCAACCTCGCACGCATCACCGCCACCGTGGCCGATGCGGGCGCCAACATCGACGAAGTGCACCACCAGCGCGCCTTCACATTGCTCGCCGCGCAGAACGTCGCCATCGAGCTGGTGCTACAGACGCGCGGGCGCGAACACATCGCCCAGGTGATCGAACGCCTGCAGCAAGCAGGCTTCGAGACCGCGTTGCTCTGATCGACCCGTTCAACGCTTTTCCAAAGGCTAACGCATGAGCACACCCAGCCCCGTGTCCGTTGAATCGCTGCAGGTCCTGCTCTCCGCGTGGTTTGCCCCCTGGGTCCAGGGCCTGGGTCTGCGGGTCGAGTCGTTTGCCAAGGGCGAAGTCACGCTGCGGCTGCCGCAAAGCGATCAGCTCTCGCGCATGGGCGGCATGCTGTGCGGGCAGGCCATGATGTCGGCCGCCGACACCGCCATGGTGCTGGCGATCGTCACGCAGCTGGGCGAACGCCCGATGACCACAGTGCAACAGAGCACCAGCTTTCTCAAACCGATCTCGGACCAGGACGCCCGCGTCACCGCGCGCGTGATTCGGGCCGGCAAGAACCTGGTGTTCGGCGAAATCGACATCGTTGGCGCCAACGACGGACGCAGCGTTTGCCGCGCGAGCACCACTTGCGCCTTGCTCTGAAGCGCCTGCCTTAAAATCTCGCCAGTTTTTGAACCATCCCGCGGAGAGCCCCATGTCCCAGCACGATCACCAAACCCCCAGCGACCAACCCCACGACGTGGTCGAGTCCATCGTCCCCATGATGCCCATCGTGCTGCCCGTCGCCGGTGGCGTGCTCATGTTCCTGCTGGCCTTCATCGCCGTGTTCATGGCCTGAAGCACCCGCCATTGGCTCAACGGCCGGATGTCCCCATGGGACGTCCGGCCGTTTTGCTTTGTGGAACAGCCACCAGGTTCCTACCGTTCAATGCATCACGTTATGCGGGTTTTGCATGTAACCAGTTCGTAACCCGGCGCACGGTTTCATAAAATCGGAGCAAGGACGACACACGGACCGAGCCGCGGGCACACCAACCCGCCCCTTGTCCCTCTTGCTGGCGAGCGCCAACCGCTTCCCGGCCACAGCGCCGACCACCCTTTCAAGCACAAGGGACCCCTGACAGCCGCCCAGCTGCATGCCCTGCAGTCCGCGGCTGTTGGCGTCTCTGGCGCTCACCGGTTATCAACTTCAGGAGTCTTTTCCATGAACTCTCCCGTGATGCAGGGCCTGACCCTCAACACCCCGTCCTATGTGAAAAATGCCCGGCTGATCGCCTGGGTGGCCGACATGGCCGCCCTGTGCAAGCCCGACAAGGTGGTCTGGTGCGATGGCAGCGACGAGGAGTACGCGCGCCTGTGCGAACAACTGGTGAGCGCCGGAACGATGAAGCGGCTCAACCCGGTCAAACGGCCCAACAGCTTTCTCGCATGCTCCGACCCGTCAGATGTGGCCCGCGTGGAAGACCGCACCTTCATCTGCAGCGACAAGCAGGAAGACGCCGGCCCGACCAACAACTGGAAAGCCCCGGCCGAGATGCGCGCCACCCTGCAACCGCTGTTTGACGGCTGCATGCGCGGTCGCACCATGTACGTGGTGCCGTTCAGCATGGGCCCGCTGGGCAGCCCGATTGCCCACATCGGCATCGAGCTCTCCGACAGCGCCTACGTGGCCGTGAACATGAAGCTCATGACCCGCATGGGCAAGGCCGTGTTCGATGTGCTGGGCACCGACGGCGAATTTGTGCCCTGCGTGCACACCGTGGGCGCCCCGTTGGCCGCTGGCGGGACCGACCAGACCGGCTGGCCTTGCAACCCCACCACCAAGTACATCGTTCACTTCCCAGAAACCCGCGAAATCTGGAGCTATGGCTCGGGCTACGGCGGCAACGCGCTGCTGGGCAAAAAATGCTTTGCGCTGCGCATCGCCTCCACCATGGGCAAGCGCCAGGGATGGCTGGCGGAACACATGCTCATCTTGGGTGTGACCAACCCCGAAGGCAAGAAATACCACGTCGCCGCGGCTTTCCCCAGCGCCTGTGGCAAGACCAACTTCGCCATGCTGATTCCGCCCAAAGGCTTTGAGGGCTGGAACGTCACAACCATCGGTGACGACATCGCCTGGATCAAGCCACAAGCCGATGGCCGGCTCTACGCGATCAACCCTGAAGCGGGCTACTTCGGCGTGGCGCCGGGCACCAATACCCTGACCAACCCCAACTGCATGGCCAGCCTGGACCGTGACGTGATCTTCACCAACGTGGCCCTGACCGACGACGGCGACGTGTGGTGGGAAGGCATGAGCGACGCGCCGGCACACGCCATCGACTGGCAGGGCAAAGACTGGACGCCCCAGATCGCCAGGGAAACCGGCGCCAAGGCCGCCCACCCCAACGCGCGCTTCACCGTGGCCGCCACCAACAACCCTGCTCTAGACCCAGCCTGGGACGATCCGGCCGGCGTGCCGATCGATGCCTTCATCTTCGGCGGCCGCCGATCCACCACCGTGCCGCTGGTGACCGAAGCGCGCAACTGGACCGAAGGCGTTTACATGGCGGCCACCATGGGCTCGGAGACCACCGCTGCCGCCTTTGGCGCACAGGGTGTGGTGCGCCGCGACCCATTCGCCATGTTGCCATTTGCCGGCTACAACATGAGCGACTACTTCCAGCACTGGCTGGACATGGGAGAGAAATTGCAAGGCCAGGGCGCGAAGTTGCCCGGTATCTTCTGCGTCAACTGGTTCCGCAAAGACGAGGCCGGCAAGTTCGTCTGGCCCGGCTTTGGCGAAAACATGCGCGTGCTCAAATGGATGATTGACCGCCTTGAAGGCCGCGGCCAGGGCACGGAGCACGCTTTCGGAGTGAGCCCGCGCTATGAAGACATTCACTGGGATGGCTTGAACTTCTCCACCGAGCAGTACAAGACCGTGACCCACATCGACAGCGCCGCCTGGACACAAGAACTCGCCCTGCACAGCGAGCTCTTCACACAGCTGGCCCATCACTTGCCACGGGAGCTCGAGGAGACCAAAAAGAAGATCGAGGAGCGCCTGGCCACCTGAGGCCGGCAGCGCCCGACACACGCCCGGCGGCACGATCTGCCGCCGGCCGAAACACCCCCCGGGTCAAGACGCCCGGGGCAAAAAAAAGCCACCGGACCCGGTGGCTTTTTTGTAGGCTGACCTCGGAGGGTCGGCAAATCAGACGCTTAAAGGTAGCGGCTGTGCAGGTGGCGCGCGGCACGCGCCTGGCCCAATCGCTCCCAATACGATGCTTGCGGCGCTTCGACGCTTGCGGCCCCCGGCAGGCCCAAGGGAGCCAACGCGGCTTCGAAGGTCGTGGCGGGCTCATCCTGCTCGGCACGCGTGCGAGCCAGCGTCAGTTCGCTCATCAGGCGCGGATCGTGGCGGGCCATTTCCCACAAACGGGTTTCGGCGCGCGCCTCGGCCATCGACTCCGACCAGCTGTCCAGCACCACGATGCCGCGGCGGGCCAGACGGCGGGCCGAATCGGCAAACAAAGCCAGTCCAGCGAACACCACGACCCACAGAAACACCCAGGCCAGCAAAAGGTGACCATCGGCCCAAGTGCTCACCAACCGGTCGGCCAGGACGACCATGGCCGCGACCACCGCGGCGAGCAACAGGGCAGCCAGACCACGCGAACCATCAGGGCGGCGCAGTGGGCGGTTGGTCGAAGGGGCACGCCTCAGACCGACGGAGACGGATGGGGTGGATGCGATGCTGCTCATGGCGGACTCCTGAAGGAAAAGAATGTCTTGTGAACAGCTGAATACTAGGGTTAACCCGCATTTCTCGCCAATTTATCTTTGTGATGTCTTACATTCATCAGGGTGATAAACAGCCTGAATTTTCGCAACCTCGACCTGAACCTGTTGCGGGTCTTTGACGAGGTCATGACCGAGCGCAACCTCACCCGCGCCGCCCACAACCTCGCCATGACCCAGCCCGCGGTAAGCAACGCGCTGCGACGGCTGCGCGAGGTGGTGGGCGACGACCTGGTGCGCCGATCGGGTTACGGCGTGGAGCCCACGCCGCTGGCGCTGAGCCTCTGGCCCTCCGTGCGAGACGCACTGCACCTGCTGCGTGAGTCGTTGGCCCCGGGCACCTTCGACCCGCTGAACGCCCACAACGCTTTTGTTTTGGCGATGGCGGACGCCACCGCCGCCAAACTGGTGCCCGGCCTGATCGACATCTTTGAGGCAGAGGCACCCGGCGTGAACCTGCGGGTATTGCCGCTGACCACCCGCGATCCGCGCGAGCTGCTGGAAAACGGCTCCGCCGATCTCGCGATCGGCCATTTCCCTGGTGTGCTGGCCGAGCTCGGCGCCTTGCACCTGCAGGAAAACAACCCCCAGTTCCTGCACCAACGCCTGTACGACGGCGAGTACGTGGTGGTCATGCGAAAAGGCCATCCGCTGGCCAGTCAACCCCTGAGCCTGGATGCCTACTGCGAGGCCCGCCACCTGCTGGTGAGCTTTTCCGGGCGGCCTTTCGGCTTTGTGGACGAGGCGCTGGCCGCGTTGTCGCGCCAGCGGCGCGTGGTGCTCACCGTCAACCAGTTCTTCACCGCCGGGCGGGTGGTGGCCACCACCGATTTGCTCACCGTGTTGCCCCGCCATTTCGTGGGTGCCACCGGCATGGAGCACGAGCTCGCCCTGCTCGACCTTCCGCTGCAGGTGCCGCCGGTGCATGTGGACGCGTTGTGGCACCGGCAAGCCACCCAAAACAGCGGCCACCGATGGCTGCGCCAGTCGGTCGAGCGCGCGTCAGCGGTCGGGTTTCGCGTGGCCGAGGCGGCCACGCCCTCCGCGGCACGGCGCAAGCCCGTCAAAGCCGTTTGACGGGCCTGTCCGACAATCACCGCATGAAGATCCAACTGCTCAGCGACTTGCATCTGGAAGCCAACCCCAGCTTCGTCCCCGTGCCGGCGCCCGAAGCCGACCTGCTGGTGCTGGCGGGCGACATCGGCTCTTACCAGACGAGGCGCGACGGAAGTGTGATGAACGAGCCCGACTGGGGTCTGCAGCGCTTCTCTCCATTGCCCCGGTACGCGGGCTGGCCCACCCCGGTGGTCTTTGTGCCCGGCAACCACGAGTACGACGCGCTGGATGTGGACGCAGCGCACGCCGAAATGCGCAAGGCCTGCGAACGGCTGGGCATCCAGTGGCTGGAGCGCGAAACCCTGCAGATGCAGGGCGTGCGGCTGATCGGCACCACGCTCTGGAGCGACTACGACGCACTGGGTGAGCACGCGCCGGAACCCACACCCGCACGCCACAGCCGTGCCGGTGCCGTTCAAGCCACCCGCGCGCCCGACCCGCTGACGCACCGGCTGCGCCAGCGCGAAAAGGCGTTTCGCGCCGCCAACCACTACCTTCAGAAAATGGCCGGTCGCCGGCACGGCCGCCTGTTCGACGCCGAGGCCATGCGCGCGCTGGCGCTGGACTGCCAAACGTGGTTGCGGGAGGCGCTGGACCAGCCCTTCGACGGCCCCACGGTGGTCATCACCCACTTCGCGCCCACGCTGCACAGCATGGACCCGCGCTACGGCATGAGTCCCGGCACTGCGGGTTTTTGCAACGGCCTGGACGAGCTGCTGCCGCTGGCCGACGTCTGGCTCCACGGCCACCTGCATTGCCCGACCGATGTGCAGGTCGGGCGCTGCCGCATCATCGCCAATCCTCTGGGCTATCACGACAAGAACGAACAGGCGGGCTTTGTGCCGGCGTGCTGCATCGAAGTGAGCGCTTTCGAGGCAGCGCCCGCGCGCGAACAGCCCGTTTGAGCCAGCGCAAGGAAATGGGCTGGGATGCCTCTAAACTCGGACGCATTACCCGAACCACCAAGGAGACCTCATGAAGATCCTGCTCGCGATTGATGGCAGTGCCTACACCAAAAAAATGCTGGCCTATCTCGCCACACACGAAGAGATGTTCGGCACCAACAACACGATCACGCTCATCTCGGTGCAGCTGCCCCTGCCACCGCGCGCCCGCGCGGCTGTGGGCGCCGATGTCGCCAACGGTTACTACGCCGACGAGGCTGCCAAGGTCACCGCCCCGGTGGTCAAATTCCTCAAGCGGCACAGCATGGAGCCCACGGTGGTCTCCAAGGTGGGCGCACCCGGCGAATTGATTGCAAAAACAGCCGACAGCGGCAAGTTCGACCTGCTGGTGATGGGTTCGCATGGCCACAGTGCGCTGGGCAACCTCGTCATGGGCTCGGTGGCCACCAAGGTCCTGGCGCATTGCGGGGTGCCGGTGTTGCTGGTTCGCTGAACCCGTTCGGGGGCCGATAAAAAAATGGCGCCACACGGGGGGTTGGTGGGGGGGGGGCACCAAGTGCGGGCCCGCCG